>DATAYX010000395.1:0-1785 GCA_036272355.1 Acidimicrobiales bacterium | reverse complement strand
GAGCTTCGTGGGTTCGAAGATCGTGCTGATGGCCAAGTTCGACCCCGACGCCGTGTGGCGACTCGTCGGCGAGGAGCGCGTGAACTCGGTGATGATCACCGGCGACGCCATGGGCAAGCCCTTGGTGGAGCAGCTCGACGCTCCCGAGGCGAGGGACTATGACCTGTCGTCCCTGTTGGCGGTGGTGTCGTCGGCTGCGTTGTTCTCGGCGCCGGTGAAGGACCAGTTCTTCGAGCGCCTGCCGCACCTGGCGATCACCGACGCGATCGGTTCTTCGGAAGGTGGCAACAACGGGATGACCGTGGTGACCGCGGGGAACACCGCGATGAAGAGCGGCCCGACCGTGCACCTGCTCGGGCAGACGGTGGTGTTCGACGAGAACCTGGAGCTCGTGGCGCCAGGGTCGGGCGCGATCGGCAAGATCGCGCGCTCGGGCGACATCCCTGTCGGCTACTACAACGACCCGAAGAAGACCTCCGAAGTGTTCCTCGAGGTGGGGGGCAAGCGGTACGTCATGCCCGGTGACTACGCCACGGTGGAAGAGGACGGGTCCATCACGCTGCTCGGTCGTGGGTCGATCGTCATCAATTCCGGCGGGGAGAAGATCTTCCCCGAGGAGGTGGAGTCGGCCGTGCGCTCGCACCCCGATGTCATGGACGCGATCGTGTGCGGCGCGCCGGACGAACGGTGGGGCCAAACGGTGGCGGCGATCGTGCAACCCCGGGCCGGGCACACGGCGCCGACGCTGGAGGCTCTGCAGGAGCACTGCCGGGATTTCGTCGCGGGCTACAAGGTGCCGCGTCGGCTCCACGTGGTGGACGCGGTCGAACGGTCGCCGAGCGGGAAGCCCGACTACACCTGGGCCGCGGCGATCGTCACGGCGGCGCCGGCGGACGCGGCGCCTGCGTCGTAACGCCTCGGGGCACTTCTTGCGCAACGCCCGTGAGGGTGAGTTGCCGTCGACTGCGCAGGCCGCGACTACCGTGCCAGGCGAAGGGGCGAGTAGGGGGACAAGGAACTTGGTGATCTGGAAGAGGCCGCGCCGAAATCGTTCGGTGGTTGTCTGCTCGCTCGCGCTCGTGCTCGGTGCACTCGTCTTCGCCGTGCCGTCCCGGATTCCCGCAGCGTCGGGCGCCGTGCCACACGTCGATGCGACGACGTCATGGACGGTGTACCACGGGGACTCGCTCGGCACGGGTGCCGACCTCTCGGGCGTCACGTTCTCGCCGCCGAACCACGCGTGGACGTCACCGGCGCTCGATGGCCAGATCTACGGCGAACCGCTCGAGGCCACCGGCCGGGTATTCGTGGCGACGGAGAACGACACGATCTACGCGTTGGCCGCCAACACAGGTGCGGTGTTGTGGTCGACCCACGTCGGGACCCCCGTGCAGTCGAGCGACGTTCCTTGCGGTGACATCAGCCCGTCGGTGGGCATCACTGGCACCCCGGTGCTCGACGTCGGGCGCGGAGAGATCTTCGCGGTGGCCGACACGCTTTCGGCTGGCGTCCCGGCCCACGTCCTTGTCGGCCTGGACATGTTCCACGGCACGTTCAAGATGTCGACGCCCGTGGATCCGGGCCACGGCCAATCCCCCGCGGCGATCCTGCAACGCACGGGGCTGAACCTGAGCGGCGGCAACGTCGTCTTCGGCTACGGAGGCAACGACGGGGACTGCTCGAGCTACAGCGGGTGGGTCATGTCGGTGCCTGAGGACGGCGGAACGCCGAACTCCTACCAGGCGGTGCCGATCGGCCACGACGGGGCGATCTGGCAAGGCGGGG
>DATAYX010000394.1:0-12670 GCA_036272355.1 Acidimicrobiales bacterium | reverse complement strand
CTCGTGGGACGACCGCGCCGCGGTCGAGCGCCTGGAGGGCAAGGGCGCGCGCTTCGTGCGAGGGCGCGCCCGGGTCAGCGGTCCCTCCAGCGTGGACGTCGACGGCACCACGATCACGGCCCGCCGGGCTCTCGTGCTGGCAACCGGGCAGCGGGCCTGGGTCCCGCCGATGTTCGAGGGCGTGCCGCACTGGACGAACCGCGAACTCATCGAGTCCGAATCGCTGCCCGCGTCGCTCCTCGTCATCGGGGGCGGCGCCATCGGTCTCGAGCTCGGACAGGTCATGCAGCGCTTCGGTGCCGCCGTCACCATCGTGGAGGCGGGACCGCGATTGGCGGGTCCCGAAGAGCCGGAGGCATCCGAGCTGATCACCGACGTCCTGCGGCGCGACGGGGTCGACGTCCACACCGGGGTGGGGATCGAGCGGGTGGAGGCCTCCGGGCCGGCGGGCGCACGGGTCGAGTTGGCCGACGGGAGCGTGCTCCACGCCGAGCGCATGCTCGTCGCCACCGGGCGCCGCAGCGACCTGCACGCACTGGGTGTCGGCGCGCTCGGCCTGGACGAGGACGCCCGCAGCCTTCCCGTCGACGGCCGCATGCGGGTGGCCCCCGGCGTCTGGGCGGTCGGCGACGTGACGGGGAAGGGCGCCTTCACCCATGTCGCGGTGTACCAGGCCCGTCTCTGTGTGGCCGACATCCTCGGACGGCCGCGTCCCGACGCCGACTACCGGGCCCTGCCGCGCGTGACCTTCACCGATCCCGAGATCGGTTCGGTCGGCCTCACCGAGGAGCAGGCGCGGCGCGAGGGCGGCGACGTCGTCGTGCTGCAGGAATCGGTCGCCGACTCGGCCCGCGGCTGGCTCCACGGCGCCGAAGGGTTCGTCAAGCTCGTGGCCCGCGACGGCGTGGTCGTCGGCGCCACCGCCATGTGCCCCTACGGCGGCGAGGTGTTCAGCATGCTGGCGCTCGCCGTGCATGCCGAGCTGACCCTCGAGACCCTGCGGACGATGATCTTCGCCTACCCTACGTTCCACCGGGCGGTGGACTCCGCGTTGTGGTCCCCCAACAACGCGGCGAAGATCGCCGGGGCCTGATGCGGCAGCAGTGAGAGGTGCCCCTCGCCGGGCACCACGGTGACGGTCGCGTGCGCGAGGTGCCGCCGGAGGAAGGCGCGGTAGCCCGGCGGCCCCGTCTTGTCGTCCGAGCCCTCCCAGATGTGGACGGGCACCTCGATCTCCTCGAGCGCGAACCCCCAGGGGTCGCCGAAGATGCGGTAATCCTGGATGCACCCGTCGGTTCCCTGCCGGACCGACTCGCGCACGAAGGCCAGGGCCAGGTCCGGCGGCCCCCACTCGCGCAGTACCGTGCGGTCCGCCGGCGGGAAGGAGCGCATGGCGGCCCGGACCAGGCGCGCGTTGCTGGCGTTGACGATGCTCGCCTTCAGGGCCGCCGACGCCAGGGCCGGTGTCCGGCGGGTCAGGAACAAGAGCAGGCGGTCGGAGGCGGTCAGCCCCTTCGTCGTCCCGTACTGGTCGAGCGGCACCGCGCTCGACAGCAGGGCGGCGGCGGTCACCCGCGCCCCCATCTTCGCTGCGCACACCGCGGCGTACGGGCCGCCCGCCGACCAGCCCATGACCGCGAACTTCTCGATGCCGAGCGCCGCCGTCAGGTGCGCCACGTCGTCCGGCCAGTCGAGCAGGTGGCGCCCCGGCTGGAACGTGGAGAGCCCGATGCCGGGGCGGTCCGGCGAGACGAGGCGCACGCCCGACGCCACCGCCGCATCATGCGCGTGCTCGGCGTCGAGCCGGGAGCTGAGGCCGCCGTGGAAGCTCAAGACGGGAAAACCGCCCGGGTCGCCGTAGTCCTCGTAGGCGAGCACACGCCCGTCGGGGAGTCCGATCGACGCGGTCACGCCGGCCCCGTTCGCCCCCCGGGACGCGGTTCGCCGGGCGCGCGCCGCGGCACCACGTCTGCGGGAGCCACCATGGGGTCACGCTATAGGGTGCGGGCATGAGCGCGAACGTCGACGACCTGGTCGATGGCCTGCTGGCCGACTTCCCACCGGCATCCACGCCGGCGCAACGATTCCTCGAGGAGCAGTACGACCGGGGCCTCGCCTGGGTCCACTTTTCCGAGGACAGCGGCGGGCTCGGGCTGACACCCAGGGACCAACAGCGCGCCCAGTCCCGCCTCCATGCGGGCGGTGCGCCCACGGCCGGCGTGCGCAACCCGATCGGCTACGGCATGTGCGCGCCCACCATCGCCACGCACGGCACGCCCGAACAGAAGGCGCGCTACCTCCGTCCGCTCTTCAGCAACGAGGAGATCTGGTGTCAGCTCTTCAGCGAGCCCGGCGCGGGCTCGGACGTGGCCGGCCTCTCGTCGCGCGCCGAGCGCGACGGCGAAGAATGGATCCTCAACGGGCAGAAGGTCTGGACGACGCTGGCCCACATTTCTTCGTACGGGCTCATCATCGCCCGCACGAATCCCGACGTGCCCAAGCACCGGGGTATGACGGCATTCCTCGTGGACATGCACGCGCCGGGCGTCGAGGTGCGTCCCCTGTTCCAGATCACAGGCGAGGCCGAGTTCAACGAGGTCTTCTTCACCGACGTCCGGATGCCCGACACGGCGCGGCTCGGCGGCGAGGGGGAGGGCTGGCCCGTCGCCCTCACGACGCTCATGAACGAGCGCGTCTCCATCGGGGGCGCCGTGGGCCGCCGCAACGCCGGGCCGATCGCCGAGGCCTTGAAGATCTGGAAGGAGCGCTGGCAGGGCGACACCTCGCCGCATGCCTTGGCCCTGCGCGACCGCTTGATGTCGAGCTACGTCCGCATGGAGACCCTGAACATGACGAACGCGCGGGCGGCGGCCACGCGCAAGGCGGGCACGCCCGGGCCCGAGGGCTCCGTGGCGAAGCTGGCCTTCGCGGAGGAGAACAAACGGGTCTACGACCTCTGCATGGACCTCCTGGGCAATGACGCCATGCTGTTCCCCGCGGGGTATCCCATGGTGCGCCCCGACCTCGTCGGAATGGGCTCGACCGACGTGCACAAGATGTTCCTCCGGGTCCGCGCCAACTCCATCGAGGGAGGGACGTCCGAGGTCATGCGCAACATCCTCGGCGAACGGATGCTCGGCCTCCCCGGCGACGTGCGCACCGACAAGGAGCTGCCCTGGAAGGAAGTGCCGCGCAGCTGAACCCCTCGGCGCGGTGACACCCGACATCCCGGCCGAGAAGCGGGCCGCGGCTGAAGCCGCCGCCGCGCTCGTCGAGGACGGCATGCGCGTCGGCCTCGGCACCGGCACCACGGTGGCCGAGCTGGTGCCCGCGCTCGGGCGCCGGGGCCTCGCCATCACCTGTGCCGCGACGTCGCCGGCGACGGAAGAGCTGGCCCGCGCCCAGGGGCTCGACGTGCGCGCGTTCACGGGCATCGACCGCCTCGACATGGCCATCGACGGGGCCGACCAGGTCGACCCCGTCGGGTGGCTCGTCAAGGGGGGCGGCGGTGCGCAGACCCGCGAGCGGATCGTGGCTGCGGCCGCCGACCGGTTCGTCGTCATCGTGTCGTCGGACAAGCCGGTGCCGCGTCTGCACGCGCCGGTGCCCCTCGAGCTGCTGGCGTTCGGCCTGGCCGCGACGCTCCACGCGCTGCCCGATGCCGTCCTCCGGGATGCCCCGCCCACCCCCGACGGCGGCGTCCTGG
The DNA here is from genome assembly GCA_036272355.1 of Acidimicrobiales bacterium. Taxonomy (GTDB): domain Bacteria; phylum Actinomycetota; class Acidimicrobiia; order Acidimicrobiales; family RAAP-2; genus Bog-473. The sequence continues at coordinate 8,964 of DATAYX010000394.1, read as the reverse complement.
CCGACTATCACGGGGAGGTCGGCGACCCGGCCTTCCTGGCCGAACGGCTCGACGCCGTGCCCGGCCTGGTGTCCCACGGCCTCTTCCCGCCGTCGATGGTGAGCACCGTCCTCATCGCGCGCGGCGCCGACGTGGAGGAGCGGCAGATCTCCTGACCGCGCTGTCCGGCGGACGGCTCGGGTCTAGGCGGCCGAGAAGACGACCGGCAGCGCGGTCGGCGCGCGGAAGACGTCGCCGCGGATGTAGGGATCGCCGGTGCGGTCGAGTTCCAACCCCGGGAGGCGGTCGAAGACCCGGTTGAGCAGCGCCCGGGTCTCGAGCCGGGCCAGGTGCATGCCCAGGCACATGTGCGGTCCGTGCGCGAACGCGATGTGCGGTTGCGCCGGGCGGAAGATGTCGAAGCTGTCGGGGTCGTCCCAGCGCGTCTCGTCGTGGTTGGCCGAGCCGATGTGCGTGGTGATCTGCTCGCCGGGGCCCATCTGCACCCCGCCCACCTCGACGTCGCAGGTGGCCGTGCGCGCGATCGTGAGCAGCGGCGGCTCGATCCGCAGCCCCTCTTCGATCGCCTGGGGCAGAAGGGAGCGATCGGCCTGGACGGCCGCCAGCTGGTCGGGGTGGGTCAGGAGCAGGAACAGCAGGTTGCCCGACGAGCGGTACGTCGTCTCGGCCCCGGCCGGCAGGAGGAGGCGCAGGAAGGAGCAGATGGACTCGTCGGTCAGATTCTCGCCGTCGATCTCGGCCACCACCAGGTCGCTGATGAGGTCGTCCGCGGGGTGCGCCCGTCGTTCGGCGATCAGGGCGGCGAAGTACTCCCGCAACCACTCCGAGGCCGCGAGGCCGCGGTCGATGTCGGCCACGAGGCCGATCAGCTCGATCCCCTTGGCGTGGAACTGGGTGAAGTCCTCCTCGGGCAGGCCGAGCAGCCGTGCGATGACGCGGACCGGGAACTCGAAGGTGAGTTGGCGCACCAGGTCCGCCTCGCCGTCGGCCGCGAAGCGGTCGATCTGTTCGTCGATGATCGGCATGATGAGCTCGGGCTCCCAGCGAGCCAGCGCCTTCTCCCGGAACGCGTGCGCGACCAGGTTGCGGTGGCTGCGGTGCTCGGGATCGTCCATGCCGAGGATCACGTGGCCCAGCACCATGCCGATGGTCGTGTCGTAGCCCGTCGAGGTGAACGTCTTGGCGTCGCGCAGGATGCGCGAGCAGTCGTCGTAGCGGTAGGCGATCCATTCCTCCGACGGGTTGAAGCCTTCGGGCAGCACGTCGGGCGACATCGTGTAGCCCTTGCTCACCGGGGTGGTCCGCCGCTTCTCCGCCAGATCCGGCCACGGATTCCGTGACGTGCCGGCGACCACGTCGTCGAAGGCGGCGAACGGGTCGTACTCCTGGGCCTCGGATGTAGTCATGGCGCAGCTTCCTCCCCGAAATGAACGCGGTGTGACGTCGGCGTCAGGTTAGGTCTGCGACCCGTGGTCGCACCACCGCCGCCGGAGGGGCGGCTCCAAGCGTGACCGCGTAGGCTCCCGCCTGCATGAAGACCCTCCGGACCCCCGATGCCCGCTTCGCCGGCCTGCCCGGCTTCGACTTCGAGCCCCACTACGCGGAGGTCGCCGACGGCGACGGCGGCACCCTGCGGGTGCACTACCTGCGCGAGGGCGACCCCGCGGCGCCGGTCGTGCTGCTCATGCACGGCGAGCCCTCCTGGTCGTACCTCTACCGCAAGATGATCCCCGTGCTCACCGGCGCCGGGCTCCAGATCGTGGCCCCGGACCTGGTCGGGTTCGGCCGCTCCGACAAGCCCACCGAGCGCGCCGACTACACCTTCGCCCGTCACGTCGAGTGGATGCGCGAGCTGCTCTTCGACGCGCTCGACCTCCGCGACGTCACGCTGGTCGGCCAGGACTGGGGCGGCCTCATCGGCCTGCGCCTTGTCGGCGAGCACCCCGAGCGCTTCGCCCGCGTCGTCGCCGCCAACACCTTCCTCCCCACGGGCGACACCAGTCCGGGCGAGGCCTTCTTCGCTTGGCAGAAGTTCTCCCAGGAGGTGGAGGAGTTCCCGACGGGCGGGATCGTGCAGGGCGGCTGTGCCAAGGGGATCACGGCCGAGGTGCGGGCGGCCTACGACGCCCCGTTCCCCGACGAGTCCTACAAGGCCGGAGCCCGTGCCTTCCCCTTGCTCGTCCCGTCGCGGCCCGACGACCCCGCGCACGACGACAACGTCGCCGCCTGGGTCGGGCTGGCGGCCTTCGACCGGCCGTTCCTCTGTGCCTTCAGCGACAGCGACCCCATCACCGGGGGGGCCGACCGCAACCTGAAGGAGCGCATCGCCGGCGCCAAGGGACAGCCACACACCACCATCGTGGGGGGCGGGCACTTCCTCCAGGAGGACTGCGGGGAGGAGCTGGCTCAGGTCGTCGCCGACTTCGTGCACGCCACGCCGTGACCGCCGCACACCGGGTCGTCGTCGTCGGCGCCGGGTTCTCCGGCATCGGCATGGCGGCCCGCCTGCGCTCGATGGGCATCGAGGACTTCGTCGTGCTCGACCGCGGCCACGACCTCGGCGGGACCTGGCGCGACAATTCGTACCCCGGTGCGGCCTGCGACGTGCCGTCGAACCTCTACTCGTTCTCGTTCGCGCTCAACCCGGACTGGTCGCGCTCTTTCCCCTCCCAGTCCGAGATCTGGGACTACATGCGCTCCTGCGTCGACAGGTTCGATGTCGGCGGCCACCTTCGCTTCGACCATGCGGTCGAGGAGGCCCGCTGGGACGAGGCGGCCGAACGCTGGATCGTGCGGGCGGCGGGGGAGGAGTACGTCGCCGAAGTGCTGGTGTGGGCGACCGGCTCGCTCAGCGAGCCCGAGGTCCCGGACTTCCCCGGCCTCGACGGCTTCCGCGGCAAGGTGTTCCACTCGGCCAGGTGGGACCACGCCTTCGACCTGCGCGCCAAGCGCGTCTGTGTCGTCGGCACGGGGGCGTCCGCCATCCAGTTCGTGCCGCAGATCGCACCACTGGTCGAGCACCTCTACCTGCACCAGCGGACCCCGCCCTGGGTCGTGCCCCGGCGCGATCGGTCCGTCTCACGCCTGCGCAAGCTGGCCTACCGCAGGGTGCCGGCACTCCAGCGGCTGTCGCGCCTGCGCATCTATGCCATCTTCGAGTCGCTGCTCGGGGTCTTCGTGGGCCAGCGCGCGCGCACGAAGGACGTCGTGCGCAAGCGCGCGCTCGACCACCTGCGCGCCCAGGTGCCCGACGAGACGCTGCGCGCCAAGCTCACCCCGGGCTACGAGCCGGGCTGCAAGCGCCTGCTGCTCTCCGACGACTATTACCCCTCGCTCATCCTGCCCAACGTCGAGGTGGTGGACACGCCGGTGGCCTCCTTCACCGCTCACGAGGTCGTGGGTCAGGACGGCATCGCGCGCCCCGTCGACGTCGTCATCATGGGCACCGGCTTCGAGGCCGCCGAGCCCCCCTACGCCGAGCACATCGTCGGGCGCGACGGCATCCGGCTCTCCGAGCTGTGGAAGGCCGACGGCGTCGAGGCGTACGCCGGCTCCGCCGTGGCCGGCTTCCCGAACCTCTTCCTCATGATCGGGCCCAACTCGACGCTGGCCCACAACTCGATGATCTACATGATCGAGTCGCACATCAACTACATCGCCAGCGCCCTGGCCTTCATGACGCGACCCGGGGTGCGCACCGTCGAGGTCAAGAAGGGCGTGCAGCGCCGCTACAACGAGCGGCTCCAGGCCCGCCTCGAGCACTCCGTGTGGGTGGAGGGCGGGTGCGGCAGCTGGTACCTCGATCACCGCGGCCGCAACACCACGCTCTGGCCGGACCACACCTGGAAGTTCCGCCGGCTGACCCGGCGCTTTCACCCGGGCGAGTACACCGTCCGCGCGTAGGCGCGCAGCGCGAGCGCGCCGAGGAGGACGGCGAACACGGCGAGCGCGCCGATCTCGGGCAACACCGCGGACAGGCCGACGTGGTCGTAGATCAGTTTCACGAATGCGTCCATGGCCCAGGCCTGCGGTACGACATGGCCGACGGCGCGTACGGCCGGCCCCACGACGTCGAGGGGGTACATGCACCCACCGAGCAGGCCGCACACGATGCCGAGGACGACGGCCACGGAGATGGCCTGTTCCTCCGTGCGCGAGCGCAGGGAGATCAGTGCGGCGGCACCCGAATACGCGAGCGAGAGCATGGCCAGGACGAGGAACACCCCGACCGGGTTGCCCCAGTGCACGCCGAAGATCAGCACCCCGACGACGAGCAGCCCCGCACACTGCACGGCGGCCACGCAGAGGCTGGTCGCGATCAGCGCGGCCACGACGGCGCGGCGACGCACCGGTGCGGCGGCGATGCGGGCCATGAGACCGAGCCGACGCGTCTCGACCACGCCCGACGCGAGCAGCAGGACCGTGATACCGAGGAAGAGGACGAGGTCGGCCGGGGCCACGTAGGAGAACGGGCTGAGCGCCGCGGGGACGTCGGTGTGCGCCAGCGTCACGTCGGTCACCGCACTCCGATGGCCCTCGGCCGTCATAAGGTCCAGCAGGGCGACCACATCCGTGCGCGCCTGGATCGCGCCATTCGAACCCGACTGGCTCACGAAGTCGGCCCGCTGCGACCCGGCGCGCGGCGGCAGCAGCACGAGGCCCGCCACGACCCGCCCGCGCAAGATGTCGTCGGACAGCTGCGCCCGGTTGGGCTCGACCCTGACCCGCAGGTCGGCGGTGTGGTCCACCAGCTGCATCAAGCGCGGCGACGGATGCAACAGGCCGACCGGTTCCCTGGGGCTCCCGGCCAGTAACCCGGTCACGAATATGAAGAGCACCGGGAAGATCGTGGCCACGAAGACGAACCGGCGGTCACCCCCGGCCCGCCGCAGGTTCACCCGCAGGATCGCGATCATGGCGTCACCATCTGGCGCACCCGGGCCATGGCGAGACCGCCGGTCACCAGCGCGATCAGACACAGCACCGCAAAGGGGCCGAGCACGGACGAGGCGGGATCGTGCAGCAGAGCGAGGCGGCCGAACCCAACCAGGGCCCAGCCGTTCGGCGTTCCGAGGCTGAGCACCTGGAGGAACTCGGGAAGCGCGCCCGGCGGCAGCAGGTTGCCGCCCAGGAGAGCGAGGAGAAGGCCGACGATGAGCGAGGCGGCGAACGCTTCCTGCGGCGAGCGCGCGAAGGAGGTGAGGAACGTCCCGAGGCCGCACATGGCGGCGGTCGCGCCGAGGCACATCAGGAGGACGCCGAGCGGTGCACCCCATTTGGCTCCGAAGGCGGCGGCCGTCACCCCCCAGACCACGAGGATCGACGACAGTCCCGTCAGGGCGATGGCGAGCAACTTGCCCCACACGATCGTGCGCGGCCGGATCGGCGCGGCCACGAGGCGGGCCAGCGTGCCCGTGGCCCGCTCCATCAACAGGGAGCGCATGCCGAGACCGCTGCCGATGAAGAGGAACACGACCGCGATCGACGGGGCGAAGTAGTCGAGGACGGCCTTGCCCCCGTTGCCGACCATGCTCGTCTGCACGGTGATGGCCGCCGGGTCGGTGGCCGTTCCCCGGTACAGGCGGCCGGCGTACAGCCGGCTCGCCAGACCCGCGGCCAGCGACTCCGCGTACTCCTGCCCGATGAGCGCGTTGGACCGGTCGACGACGTGGAAGCCGGGGGAGGGGGTCGCCCCCGGCGCGACCATCGGGATCAGCAGATGGCCGAGGCTCTTGTGGCCGCGCAGGATCGCGATGCCCCCGTCGAGGGTGCCGTCGGCGACCTCGCGCTTGAGCGCATCCTCCCCGGCGACGACGTGCACCGACACATTCGGGGGCAACTGGCTGGCGTGCACGGCGGCGCGGACCAGATCCGGCGTCGTGCCGGAGACGCCGATCGGGACCGGTCCGGTCGACGCGTTGCCGGCGAAGGCGAAACCCAGGATGGCGGCGATGGCCAAGGGCGCGACGAGCACGCTGAGCACGGCCGAGCGGTCGCGGACGCGCCGCCGCAGCTCGTTTGCGGCGATGGTCCAGATCAGCGGTCGCCCTCCCGACCCAGGCGCCCCGACCGCATCGGGTCAACGTAGCCCGGGTGGTCGGGCGCCGGCCGTCGAAATCGCACTGCCTATCCTTGGCGCGTGTCCGGCGTCACGGAGTGGGAGCCCGAAGCCGAGAACTGGGTGCGTTGGGCGCGGACACCCGGCCACGACGCGTACTGGTACTACCGCGACGCCTTCTTCGAAATGCTGCCGCCTCCGGGCGCGCGGACGATCGAGTTGGGCTGCGGCGAGGGACGGGTGGCGCGTGACCTCGTCCAGCGCGGTCACCGTGTGGTCGGCGTGGAACCCGCTCGGACCCTGGCCTTCCACGCCCGCGATGCCGATGCGGTCAGCGCATACGTCGTCGCCGACGGCGCAGCCGTGCCCAGCGGTTCCGACGCGTTCGATCTCGTGGTCGCCTACAACTCGTTGCAGGTGGTGGCCGACATGCGCGGCACGGTCCGGGAGGCGGCGCGCCTGCTGCGTCCGGGTGGCCACTTCTGCCTGACCGTCAGTCACCCGGCGATGGACCTGGGGAAGTTCGTCGAGACCGATGCCGGCACGGTGTTCGCCGTGCGACCCTCGTACTTCGAATCGCGACGAGTCGAGGACACGGTCGGGGTGGACGGCCTCGAAGTCACCTGTCGGGGTTGGACGTACACCCTCGAGGACTACGTGCAAACCTTGGGTGACGCGGGCCTTGTCGTCGAGGCGCTGCGCGAGCCCAGGCCGAGGGCACCGTCGGGCAGGTATGAGCGCTGGTCGAACGTGCCCCTCTTCCTGATGGCCCGCACCGTCAAGGCGCGATGAGCGTGGGTTCAGCGGAATCGCCGGTCAGGGCTTCGCTGACGGAGCGCCCTCTGACCAGGTGACTCCGGGGGGCGAATTGGGACTCCGTTGTGATCTTCGGAGGGCCGGCGGCGAATTCACAAGAATCCCCCCACTTCCGCCGTTTCCCCCCCAACGAAACGGGTATTACCCGGCCGGTTGTCCTTCCCCTGAGGACAGGGGACGGTGAACTTGTCCGGCGGGAGGGCAGCAAATTGCAGAAGTTCACGACATACGTCCGCAGGTCAGCGGATGCCCGAGACGGCCGACGGCGCCATCTCGCACGGCTGGCCCTCGGGGCCGCAACCTTGGCGTCGTTCGTCGGCGTGATGGCGGCGACCTCGGCGTCCGCCTCCAGCGCGTCGGCGCTGGCGGTCGGCGCGAATCCGCCCACCCCCGGGGCTGCCGCGTCCTATCTCATCTCGTACATACCTGCGACGAGCCAGACCACGGGCAGCACGATTTCTGTCGTGACCGCCCCGGGCACGACGTTCTCGGCCTGCGCGTCTTCCTGCCCCGATTACAAGATCGCCCAAGGCAGTAATTACAAAGCCATTACGGGAGTATCGGTCCAGGCGGTCGACGGAAGCAGCACGAGCAACGAGTTCGTCATCAAACTCGGCTCCACTTCGATCCAGAGTGGAAAGTCCGTGACGATCCTCGCGCCTGGTACGAATCCGACCACGCCCGGGACCGAAAACCTGAGCATCTGGACGTCGAAGAACATGTCGCCCGTCAACGCGATCTACACGATCGGTGCGCCGCGCGTCGGCCTGATGCAGGGAGCGATTCCCCATGCAGCGTCAGCTGCCGAGTTGGACCTTTCTTCACCCACCTTCCTGCAAACTATGTTCGGGACGCCGACCGACTCGACGCCCAGTCTCGCGACTGCGTACGTTCCCAACACCAATTGGACGCAGCTGGACGGCTCGACCGGCAGCCTGGCGTTTCTCCAGCGGGATGGCTGGTCGACATCGGGCAACCAACCGACCCCGGGCTACCAACTCGTCCTCGGGGTGCCGATGCTGCCCTCGAAGAATGGAACTGTTTCCTTGCAGGCCGGTGCGAACGGGGCATACAACGGGTACTTCCGCCAGCTGGCGTCGACGCTGATCGGCGAAGGATTGGGGAACGCATGGCTGCGCCTGGGTTACGAATTCGACAACAAGGGATTGAGCGGACCGACTACCCCTTGGGGCACGGGGAACAGCACATCGCAACTGAGATACTTCGCGCAGTACTTCCAACAGATCGTGACGACCATGCGGGCCGCGTCGGGCGCCAGCTTCAAGTTCGTCTGGAACCCCGATGGTTTCGCCTTTCTCGGAAGCAACGATCCGGAGTACACAAGCTCCGGCGGAATCTCCCTGCTGACGGCGTGGCCGGGATCTCAGTACGTCGACTACATCGGCGCCAATGTCTACGACTGGCAGCCCACGCTCTTCACGGGATACACACAAGCGCAGAACTGGGCGAACTTCATCGGGCCACAGCTGCAGGCTGCCGAGCAGTTCGCGTCGAGCGAGGGCGTCCCGCTGGCCATTCCCGAGTGGGGCGTCATGACGCGGGGTCCGGTATTTCCGGGCATGGGTGACGACCCCGGCTACGTCAACGGGATGTATTGCTTCATGACCAATCCCGCCAACAGCGTTGCCTGGGAGAGCTACTCCAACACCGTGTATTCGGACTGGAACACCCAGATCACCGGGTCCGGGTTTCCCAACGCCCTGAGAGCGTTCCAGCAGGACTTCGGACAAGGATCGACGTCAGCCTGTACCTCCGGCTAGCCGGCGGTACAGCGCTCGGATGCGCTGATCTCTGCTGGACGCCCCGGTCCGGGCCGCCCCTACTCGAAGCTCGGGCGGTGCTCCCGTGAGCGCTTGAGCTCGTAGAAACCCTCGGTCTGCGTGCACAGCAGCACGCCGTCCCACAGACGTCCGGCCGCCTCGCCCTTCGGTGCCGGGGTGACGACGGGCCCGAAGATGGCCTGGCCGTTGTAGTGGATGACGGGCGTGCCGACGTCGTAGCCCACTGGATCCATGCCGGCCCGGTGCGACGCTTCCAGGGCATCGTCGAATTCCTCCGACGTGGCCGCG
>DATAYX010000393.1:0-4421 GCA_036272355.1 Acidimicrobiales bacterium | reverse complement strand
CCGGCCGCCGGCTCGATCACGTACGGCGTGTAGCGCTCGTTCGTCTGGGGGTCGAAGTAGTCGAGGGTCTCCCCCGACTTGGACGCATGGGCCGAGAGGTCGTAATCGCCGCGGTTGGCGATGCCCTCGAGCTCGTCGAAGCCCCAGGGAAAGAGGAACTCGACGTCCGCCGTGCCGCGTGAATAGTGCGACAGCTCGTCGGGGTCGTGGTGGCGGAGCCGCAGCTTCTCGGGCGCGATGCCGAGGTCGAGGTACCACTGCATGCGCACGTCCAGCCAGTACTCGAACCATTTGTCCGCCTGGTCGGGTGGGACGAAGTACTCCATCTCCATCTGCTCGAATTCACGGGTGCGGAACACGAAGTTCTGCGGCGTGATCTCGTTGCGAAACGACTTGCCCACCTGGGCGATGCCGAAGGGCGGCTTCTTGCGGGTCGTGTTGAGGACGTTTGCGAAGTTGGTGAACATCCCCTGGGCCGTCTCCGGCCGCAGGTAGGCGACGTGGCCCTCGTCCTCGACCGGGCCCGCATGGGTCTTGAACATCAGGTTGAAGGCCCGCGCTTCGGTGAGGTCGTGGGAGCCGCAGTTGGGGCAGACGCCCTCGATCTTGTCGGCCCGCCACCGCTCGTGGCAGTTCTTGCAATCGACCAAGGGGTCGGTGAAGGTGGCCAGGTGGCCCGAGGCCTCCCAGACGGCCGGCGGCCCGAGGATGGCGGCGTCGATGCCGACGACGTCGTCGCGCAGCTGCACCATGGAGCGCCACCACGCGTTCTTGACGTTGCGCAGCATGTTGACACCCAGTGGGCCGTAGTCGTACGTGGAGCGGAACCCGCCGTAGATCTCCGCCGAGGGGAAGATGAAGCCGCGTTGGCGGCACAGGCGCACGACCTTCTCCATGAGGTCGTCGGTCTGGGCTGGCTCGGTCATCGGTGCAGGATACCGGAGCCGATTCGGGTGCTGACCTCGTTGGCGAGCAGGCGGCCGCGCACGGTGAGCACGGCGCGGTCGTCGACACGGGTGATCAGACCCTCGAGTTCGTCGGGCTGCTCGAGGCAGACCCATGGCACGCCGCGGGGCGTGCGCAGCGACAGCGAGAGTGCCTCGAACTCACGTTGGCCGTCGGTCAGCTCTTCGCGGGCGGCCTCGGGCGAACGGCCTGCCTCGATCGTCGCGATGTAGCGGTCGGGAGTCCGCACGTTCCACCAGCGGGTGCCCGCACGATGCGAGTGCGCGGCCGAGCCGATGCCGACGTAGTCGCCCTGGTCCCAATAGAGGTGGTTGTGCCGGCACTCGTGGCCCGGAAGGCACCAATTGGAGATCTCCTCCCAGTGGTAGCCCGCTGCAGCAAGGATCGCCTCGGCGCGCTCGTACCGGCGGGCGAGCGCGTCTTCGTCGGGGTGGCGCAGCGGGTCCTTGGCGAGGGGCGTGCCGGGTTCGACGGTGAGGCCGTAGGCGGAGACATGCGGCGGCGGGTGGTCGAGGGCGAGGACGGCGTCGAGGGTGCGCGCCCAGTCGTCATCGCTCTCGGCCGGCGCGCCGAGGATGAGGTCGAGGTTCCATGTGGCGAAGCCGGCAGCCGCCACGGCTTCGGAGATGGTCTCGGTGGCGTGGGGAACGTGGCGGCGACCCAGGCCCGCGAGGACATGCGGATGGGTGGACTGGAGGCCGAAGGAGACGCGGGTGACCCCGGCGCGGCGGTAGGCGCCGAGGTGGGCCTCGTCGGCATCCTCTGGATTGCACTCGACCGTGACCTCGGCGCTTGGTGTGCGGGGAAGGGCGTCCAGGACGCGGCGCAAGGTCTCGGGACGGAGGCGGGACGGGGTCCCCCCTCCGAAGAAGATGGACGTCGGGATGGGGAGATCGCCGTCGGCGAAGACGCGCCGGACGTCGAGGATGCACGCGTCGGCGTAGCGCTCCATGAGGTGGTCGCGGTCGGTGTAGGTGGCGAACGCGCAGTAGTCGCAGCGTTCCCGGCAGAACGGGACGTGGACGTAGACGCCGAACGCGCTCAAAGGCCGGCCGTCGAGCGCACCGAGCGGATGCGGCGGTCGAGGTGCACCTCCATGGCCTCGGTCGCGAGCTCCGCCACTTCGTCGGCTCCGGGGGGCGGCGGGCCGTTGAGGACGCCGGCGAGGTCGCCGCCGAGGATGCGCTGCACCAGGGCGAGGGCGTTGGCGCTCATGGGGCGCCCGCTGCGGTGCACGCGGCACAGCGCGCCGCCGGCGACGAGGTCGAACGCCACGAGCTCGGTGGCGGGGTCGGGGTCGGTGCAGACGGCGCACTCATCGAGGACCGGTCCGGCGCCTTCGAGGACGAGCGCTTTGAGGAAGAAGCTCGGCGCGAGGAGCGTGGAGTCGTGTGTGGGGTCGGCGAGGGCGCGGAGGGCGCCGGTCAGCATCGTGTAGAGGGCGGGGTCCGGATGGCGTTCCTGCGCGAGCTGGTCGGTGACCTCGAGCAGGGCCATGCCCTGGGGGACGCGGGTGAGGTCCTCTCGGATGGCGCGGTAGGCGTCGATGACCTCAACCTGGTTGACGATGTCGAGCTCGCTGCGTCCTTGCCACAAGAGGAGGTCGACGTGGGTGAGCGGCTCGAGTCGCGCGCCGAATTTGGAGGTGGTCTTGCGGACGCCCTTGGCGACGGCCCGCACCTTGCCGTGCCGCTCTGTCAGGAACACCACGATGCGGTCGGCCTCGCCCAGGCGGTAGCTGCGCAGGACGACGCCCTTGTCGCGGAAGAGGCTCACGTGGGCGCCACGGGAATTACTTCGGAGACGACGGAGGTGGCTGGGCAGGGCGTGCTGCGGAGGCGTGGCCGTTGGTGGCGACGTGGTCGGCGTCGAGGGCGGGGTCGAGCGGGCAGTAGCGCTCGCCCTTCTTGGCTGCCTCAGCGGCGGCCCGCCGCGCCTCGGCCGCGAGGTCGGCGGCGCGGTTGTGCGCCTCCTGGGCCGGACGTTTGCGCGCGGCAATGGCGCCATAGCGGGAGCGCCGGCCGTAGAGATTGCTGCCGCCGACGATCAGGAGGACGAGGAGGACGACGGCAACGATGGCCCCGCTCCCGTATTCGCCGTAGGCGAGCACGATGACGACGAACGCGACCAGAAGGAAGGCGCCGAAATAGGTCACGATCCGGGTCAAGGACATCGCCCTCATTCTCGCAGCCCGGGGTGACCGGCCGGGTCGGGTCCACCCCTGGAAAGCGAACATATGTTCGACTACCGTGGCCTGGCGTGGAACCTCCGCCACCCGGGCGGGCGACGATCCTGCACGCCGATCTCGACGCCTTCTATGCATCGGTCGAGCAGTTGCTGGAGCCCTCGCTGCGGAACCGGCCCATCGCCGTCGGCGGCAGTGTCGTGCTCGCGGCGTCGTACGTAGCAAGGAGTTTCGGCGTGCGCGGCGGCATGCCGGGATGGCGGGCCCGCCAGCTGTGCGGTGATCTGGTCTTCGTCGGTGGCCACTTCGGCCGCTACCAACAGTTCGGCGACGACGTCGTGTCGGTCTTCCACGACTTCACGCCCCGCGTGGAGCGGATCTCGATCGACGAGGCCTTTCTCGATGTCGCGGGCGCCGTCCACCTGTTCGGGACACCGACCGAGATCGCGGCGGCCATCCGCCGGCGCGTGCGCGACGAGATCGGCCTCCCGCTGTCGGTCGGCGTGGCGTGCACGAAGCATCTCGCCAAAGTGGCGTCGCAGGTGGCGAAGCCCGACGGCCTCGTCGCCGTACCCCCGGGCGACGAGATCGCCTTTCTCGACCCGCTTCCCATCGGCCTGATCTGGGGCGTCGGCGCCGCGACGGAACGGCGCCTCCACGAGGTCGGGATCTTCACCATCGGGCAGCTGGCCGAGACCGGCAGCCCGATCCTCTCCAATCTGCTGGGGCACGCAGCGGGGACGAAGCTGGCCGCGCTCTCCGCCAATCTCGACGAGCGCGTGGTGACGCCCCCGGCGCGGGCCAAGTCCATGGGTGCGCAGGCGGCGCTCGGGCGGCGGGAGCCCACGCCACAGCTCGTCCGTGAGACGCTTGCCTATCTGGCCGACAGGGTTGCCGGCCGCCTGCGAACGGCGAAACTGGCCGGGCGGACCGTGACGGTCCGGGTCCGTTTCGCCCACCTGCGCTCGGTGACGCGGTCGGTCACGCTGCCCGCGGCGATCTCGACCACCCTGACGCTGACGGAGGTCGCCGAAGGGCTTGCCCACGCGGCCATCCGCGACAACGAACGGGAGCGGGAGATCTCGCTGCTCGCCGTGTCGGTCTCGAACCTGCGGCCGGAGCATTCTTTGCAGTTGGAGCTCCCGGTCGATGCGCCCGCCTGGCCGCGCCGCATTGCGGGTCCCCGGCCTCGATCGGTGGTCGAGGCAGGCCGATGGGGTGTGGACCGCTCTGTCGACGCCATCCGGGACAAGTTCGGCCGGACCGCCGT
>DATAYX010000392.1:0-1566 GCA_036272355.1 Acidimicrobiales bacterium | reverse complement strand
CCCGGCCGGCCCTTCGATCCGGACGCATTCGGCGCCTGGCTGCAGGCGCAGCCGGACCTCGGGCCGAAGTGGATCCCGCGCTACGTGCGGATCTCGGAGTCGCTGCCACAGACGGCGACGGGCAAGGTGACGAAGGTCGGGCTGCGCGAAGAGGCATGGGTCTGCGACGAGCCGGTGTGGTGGCGACCGCTCGACAGCAGCGAGGTTCGTTTCGTGCCTCTGACCGACGCCGACCGCACGCAGCTCGCCAAGGGGCTCGCCGAGAACGGCCGTCCCCCGGTCGGCTGAGTCAGCCGACCGCCGCCCCGACGACGCCGGCGATGGGCAGCACGCCGGTCAGCTCGTCGACGCGGTGGTCGCCGGGTTCGAGCACCGGCGCATCCTGTCCGGTCCGTTCCTCCGTGCGCCACACGTGGACGGCGGTCATGCCGAGCCGACGCGGTCCGCGCACGTCGGGTTCCCAGGAGTCGCCGACGAAGAGGACGCGCGCCGGGTCGATCCCCAGTGCCTTCGTCGAATGCGCGTAGATGTCCGGATGCGGCTTGCGTGACCCGGCGCGCGCCGAGGTGACGGCGGAGTCGACGAGATGCAGCAGCCCGATCTGCTCGAGGTAGGCGTCGAGCTCCCAACCCCAGTTCGAGCAGACGCCGACGGCGATCCCGGCCTCCCGCAGCGAGCAGAGGGTCGCCGCCGCCTCCGGATAGGCCAGCATCGGGCTCTGGTCGAGGTTGCGCAGGGCGTCGACGACCGCGTCCGTGTGCTCGTCACTCACCCCGCACGACGTCGAGAGCTCCGCGAGCCGCCAGCGGACCCACGCTTCGTAGGCGTCCTCGCTGACGGAGTGCTCGGCGTGGTCGACGCCGTCGTAGCGGGAGAAGTAGGCGTCGAGGACGGCGGGGGCCGGCTCGTAGCCGAACGAAGAGAAGACGGTGGTGTAGTTGGCCGCGGTGGTATCGGCCCAATGCGCCAGGGTCCCGTAGAAGTCGAAGATGACGGCCTCGGTCACGGGTCAATTGTGCCGCAGGGGCGTGACATGGCGGTTCGGAGGCGCATTGACCGGGACCGGGCCGCCGGGCGGGTAATACTGCTCAGCGCGATGGACGGCGACGGAGACCAGGGCGGCGCCGTGCCTCCGGTGGAAAGCCCGGCGCCGGCGCCAGAGGCGGAGCCCGAACGAAAGTCGAACCGCTGGATCATCGAGCTGTTGGGGGTCGTGGTGGTGGCGCTTGTCGTCGCCTTCCTCCTGCGCACTTTCGTCATCGCCACCTACTCCATCCCGTCGGGCTCGATGGAACCGACCCTCCAGGTGGGCGACCGCATCGTCGTGGACAAGTTGAGCTACCACCTGCACGGCGTCGGACGGGGCAACATCGTCGTCTTCTCGACACCACCGAAGGAAGACTGCGCCGGGGCGCCGGTCGCGAACCTCGTCAAGCGGGTGATCGGGCTGCCCGGCGAAACGGTCTCACTCTCGGGGGGCAACGTGTTCATCAACGGACGCGTGCTGGCCGAGCCGTGGCTGCCGGCGTCGGAACAGGGCAGGACGTATCCCGGTCCCTCGCCCGA
>DATAYX010000391.1:0-1621 GCA_036272355.1 Acidimicrobiales bacterium | reverse complement strand
GGACCGCTCACCATGGACCCGACCGACCAGCAAATCGTGGAGGCGGCGATCATGGCCCAGCAGGACGGCCAGGCCCCGGTCACGCCAGGTACCCAGCCGCCGGCGGTCAGCGGCAGCTTCGGCACTTAAGTCGGGTCCTCGACGTGACGAAAGTCCTCTTGCACGTTGCTCGGGACTTTCGTCCCTAGCGGGGATATGGCGAGCAACAGACACTTGAGGCAACGCATGTGGCAGGCCACGAGGGGGCGGCCACGAGAAAGGTCGAAATGGCAACGCTGACGTTGATCATCGGGTCGATCATCTTGCTGGCCGGTGTCTTTGCCACCTGGTACACGGTGTGGCATCTCCGCATCGAGTCACGTTTCGAGCGCATTCCTGTCGGACACGGGCGCTCGGTGCACGTGTTGCGCCAGGGTGTCGCTCTGGGGGGCGACGGGCGGTAGTTCTGCCTGTGGGCGGTCGCGTCGGGAACCCGTGGAGGGCGACGCGGTGGAGGAGGGAACATGGGGAAATCGCAGCGCCACCTATCGGGCGGCGTCCTGGCCTCGGAGTGCGAGGCATATCTGAACGGCACACTGGCCGAATTCTGGGAAGCACAGGGGGCAGCGGTGCCGGTCTGGACCTGGACGAACCTCTTGGCCCACGGGAGCGAGAGCCAGATTCACGACAGCCTCCGCCTGACGTCGAAGCAGCGCCGGACCGGACGCAGCTGGCGCATCGCCCGCTCGTTCCTCGGCTACCAGGTGCTGGACCTCGCGTGTGAGGAATTGACGCTCGAAGAGCTCCAGTCCACGGTCCTGCTCCCCCTCGAGCTCGGGCTGGCGGCGCACCCCGAGGTCGAACGGTGGACGCCGCGTCGGTGGGTCGACACGGTGGACGAGGTGATCCGCAACCAGCACCTGACACTGGGGCTCTGAGCCTGGCCGCCTTCGGGCGGCGGAGGGTTCGCCTTCTACGAAACGGCACCCTCGAACCAGCGCTCCACGGTCCTGGCCAAGGCGGGGAGCGGCAGCATCCCGACTCGCAACAAGAGGTCGTGGAACTGCTTGAGGTCGAACGTTGTCGTCAGGCGATCGGTCGCGAGCGTGCGTAGCCGGACGATCTCGCGCCGTCCCACCATGTAGGCCAACGCCTGCCCCGGATACGAGATGTAGCGATCGACCTCCGACTCGATCTCGATGCGCGGCATCGGTGTGTTGGCGGCGAGCCAGTCGAGCGCCCGTTGGCGGCTCCACCCGAACGCGTGCAGACCGGTATCGACGACGAGGCGGCTGGCGCGCCACGAGTCGGCGGCGAAGAGGCCCATCCGGGCGACGTCGTCGGTGTAGAGGCCCATTTCGTCGGCGAGCCGTTCGCTGTAGAGACCCCAGCCTTCCGCACAGGCGGTGTCGTGGAGCACCCGCCGTGCCAGCGGCAGGTCGATCGCCTCCATGGCGATGGTCAGTTGGAAGTGGTGGCCCGGCACGGCTTCGTGGAACGCGATGTCTTCGGCGGTGTAGCGGTGCCGCTCCTGCGGCCTGGAGGTGTTCAGGTAGTACGTCCCTTGGCGGGAGCCGTCGATCGCGCCCGGCATGTAGTACGCGGCGGCCATGCCCGCCTCTTCCGCCTCGGGCACGGGCTC
>DATAYX010000390.1:0-5042 GCA_036272355.1 Acidimicrobiales bacterium | reverse complement strand
GCCGTGGCCAGGGCCCGGTCCATGTCCGCCGGCCCCGAGACGGGCGCCTCGGCGAAGGTCTCACCCGTCGAGGGGTCGATCAGCGGTGCGAGTGGACCGTCCTCGGCATCGCTGTAGGCGCCCCCGACGAAATTCTGCAATCTCCGCATGCCGATCCCTTTCGCCACGTGAGTCCTGTCCCGACCTACAGAATCACAGGAGTACCGGCTCCAACAAGCGTTTTCGCAATATCGGGACCCCAACATGACGAATTCTGCTTGACTGGGCGGGTGTAGATGACACAATTCTGCACAACGGAATTCTGCCCGACAAGAGAGGTGCGAGATGCCCGAGACCCACGGGCACGAAGAAACCGACGCACAGAACGACGCCGGAGGCTCGCCTGGCACGCTCCTCGACGGACCCAACCGGGCCATCATCGAGGCCCTTCAACGCGACGGCCGTCAGCCGTACGGCGCCATTGCCGAAGAGGTGGGGCTCTCCGAAGCGGCGGTGCGCCGGCGGGTCCAACGCTTGCGCGAGTCGGGGATCATGCAGATCGTCGCCGTCACCGACCCGCTCCAGCTCGGTTTTACGCGTCAAGCGATGATCGGGGTCTCGGTGGAGGGCGACGTGCGCGGCGTCGCAGAGAAGCTCAGCTCTCTGCCCGAGGTCGACTACGTGGTCATGTGCGCCGGGTCGTTCGACATCCTCGTCGAGATCGTGTGCGAGGACGACGAGCGTCTCCTCCAGGTCCTGAACGACTCGGTGCGCTGCATTCCGGGCGTCCGGGCGACCGAGACCTTCTTGTATCTGAAGCTGGCCAAGCAGACCTACACCTGGGGCACACGATGAGCACGAACTCGTCCGGCCCTGCCGTACAACGAAAAGGACGTTGAGGATGCCGAACAACCCGGCCCCTGGGTCCCGCTCGAGTTGGGGCGCTGCCGGAACCGGAGGCGGAACCGGTGCCGCGCAGCAACCCACTCGCAGCGAGGGCGCCATCATCGAAACTCCCGACCTGAGCGCGCGGGCGGCGCGCCATCTGTGGATGCATTTCAGTCGCATGGGCTCGTACAAGGACCACGAGGTTCCCGTCATCGTCCGCGGCGAAGGCGCCTGGGTCTGGGACCAACACGGCAAGAAATACCTCGATGGCCTGGGCGGCCTGTTCACGACGATGATCGGGTACGGCCGCAGCGAGCTCGGAGAGGCCGGGGCGAAACAATCCGAGACTCTCGCCTACTTCCCCCTTTGGACGTACGCGCATCCCCGGGCGGTCGAGTTGGCGGAGCGAATCGCCGCAATGACTCCTGGTGACCTCAACCGAGTCTTCTTCACCACCGGAGGGTCCGAGGCGGTGGAGTCCGCCTGGAAGCTGGCCCGCCAGTACTTCCGGTTGACCGGCCAGCCGCAGCGCACGAAGGTGATCAGCCGCTACATCGCCTACCACGGGACGTCGATGGGGGCGCTCTCCATCACCGGGATACCGGAACTGCGCACGCCGTTCGAACCTCTCGTCCCGGGTGCGATAAAGGTGCCCAACACGAACTTCTACCGGGCACCGATGTTCGCGGACGACGAAGTCGCCTTCGGGCAGTGGGCCGCGGACGAGATCGAACGGGCCATCCTCCGCGAGGGTCCCGACACGGTCGCCGCCGTCTATCTCGAACCCGTGCAGAACGCCGGTGGGTGCTTCCCGCCGCCGCCGGGTTACTTCCAGCGGGTGCGCGAGATCTGCGATCGTCACGGCGTCCTGCTGGTCTCCGACGAGGTGATCTGTGCGTTCGGTCGCCTCGGGCACTGGTTCGGCGCTCTGCGCTACGACTATCAGCCCGACATCATCACCGTGGCCAAGGGACTGACCTCTGGCTATGCGCCTCTCGGGGCGATGATCGCGTCGGACCGGCTGATGGAGCCCTTCCTCGGCCCGGGTGCGTCGTTCCTGCACGGCTTCACCTTCGCCGGGCACCCCGTCAGCTGCGCCGTCGCGATGGCCAACCTCGACATCTTGGAAGGCGAGCGGATCCTCCAGCACGTGCAGGCGACCGAGGATGCCTTCCGCTCGGCGCTCGAAGGGCTCTATGACCTCCCCATCGTGGGCGACGTGCGCGGCGCCGGCTTCTTCTACGGGATCGAGCTCGTCAAGGACAAGGCCACCCGCCTCTCCTTCGACGACGACGAGTCGGAACGTCTCCTGCGTGGTTTTCTCTCGGGCGCGCTCTTCGAGGCCGGACTGATCTGCCGGGCCGACGACCGTGGCGACCCCGTCGTCCAGTTGTCGCCGCCGCTCATCTGCGGGCAAGAGGAGATCGATTTCATCGCGTCGACGCTGCGCGAGGTGCTCAGCGAGGCGTGGCGCCGGATGTAGCACGGGGAGCAGGAACGGCTTCGGAGTACTCGCGGGTCTCCCTGTGGTGGGGGGATGTGGCGCTCCCCCTTCCGGTGCGTCCCGCTCTGACCGAGGATCTCCAGGTCGACGTCTGCATCGTCGGCGCCGGCTTCACCGGGCTGTGGACGGCCCATTCGCTGGCGCTGGCGGACCCAGCGCTCCGCATCGTCGTGCTCGAGCGCGAGGTTGCCGGCTTCGGGGCCTCCGGTCGCAACGGCGGGTGGTGTTCGGCGCTGTTTGCAACCTCCGACAGCGCTCTGGCCCGTCGGCACGGAATCGACGCCATGCGAGCGATGCGCCAGGCCATGCACGAGACGGTCGGGGTCGTGGGTGCCACCGCAGCGAGCGAAGACATCGACTGCGACTTCGCGAAGGGTGGCACCGTCGACCTGGTTCGGAGCAAGGCCCAACAGGAGCGGGCGCTCGCGGCACTCGAAGAGTCCCGGTCGCTGGGCTTCGGAGATGACGACCTGCGCTGGCTCGGGCCCGAGGAGGCCCGGACGCTGGTGCGGGCAGCGGGGACGATCGGCGCCACCTTCACGCCCCACTGTGCAGCAATCCAGCCGGCACTCCTCGCCCGAGGTCTCGCCGAGGCGATCGAACGCCGTGGCGTGCGTCTCTACGAGCACGCCGAGGTGCTCGACGTCCGTCCGGCCGATGGAAGCGGGCCTTCCGTCATCACCCGGGGCGGCAGCGTCCGCGCCGATGTCGTCGTCCGTGCAACGGAGGCCTGGACCCCGACCCTGCCGGGAAGCAAGCGCGACATCATTCCCGTGTACTCGCTCATGGTCGCGACCGAGCCACTCGGCCGGGACTTCTGGGAGGCGGCCGGACTCGGCACCCGGCCGACCTTCGCTGACCACCGGCACATGATCATCTACGGGCAGCGGACCGCCGACGACCGGATCGCATTCGGCGGGAGGGGCGCGCCCTACCACTACGGTTCCACCGTCAGTCCCGCCTTCGACTCCGACCGATCCGTTCACGCCTTGTTGCGGGAGACCCTTGTCGAGTTGTTCCCGGACCTCGCGGGCGTCCGGTTCTCCCACGCGTGGGGCGGGCCGCTCGGCATCCCACGGGATTGGCACTCCTCCGTCGGGTACGACCGCACGACCGGTCTCGCCTGGGCGGGCGGCTACGTCGGCGACGGCGTGGCCACGTCCAATCTGGCCGGGCGCACTCTTGGTGACCTGATCACTGGGAGGGACTCGGATCTGACCAGGCTGCCGTGGGTAAACCATCGTTCTCCTCGCTGGGAGCCCGAGCCGCTGCGCTGGCTGGGCGTGAATGCAGGGTTGTGGACGATGAAGCTGGCCGACCGGAGCGAGGCCCGCCGCGGACGCCCAAGCAAGACCGCCGGCGTGCTCGGGCGTCTGCTGGGCCAGTAATCGGTGTCACAATCACGTCCGTGCCCGACGCGCAAGCGACGACAGCGGTCGAGGCGGCGATGGCCGTCCATGACGTCACCAAGCTCATCTACTCCTACGCGGAGCGGATAGACGAGGGTGACTTCGCCGGTGTTGCCGATGTCTTCGAGCACGCCACGCTGACGTTCGAAGGGTTCGGCGACGCAATCTCGGGTCGCGAGGCCATCGAAAAGCTCTACACGAACACGACCCGTCGCTACGACGATGGAACGCCGAGGACAAAACACGTCATGACGAACGTCATCGTCGAAGTCGCCGACGGGGTCCATGCGTCGAGCCGCTCGTACTTCACCGTCCTGCAGGCGGTACCCGGCGAGCTCGCGCTCCAGCCTGTGATCGCGGGACGGTACCGTCACACCTACGAGAGGGTGGACGGCATCTGGCGGGTGGCCACAATGCACGTAATCATTGACCTCACAGGAGAATTGGGGCACCACATGCTGATCGACCTGCAACCATGAGGCTCTCGCTCACCTACGGTTGGGACTGCACGCCCGAGGAATTCTGGGCGCTCTACTTCGACCCGGACTTCACGGTGCGGATGCATCTCACGGCGCTCGGCTCGACGTCGGCCGAGGTCGTGTCTCAGGAAGGGGAGCTGTCGACCGGGCTCGTGCGCACCCTCCGGTATGGCCAGAAGCCGAACATGCCCGGGCCGGTGCGCAAGATCTTCGGCGAGGAGGTCGTCACGACCGAGGTCAGCACCTTCGACCCCGCCGCATCGACGTCGACGTTCACCATGACGCCGGGGACGATGGCGGACAAGACTCAGATCAGCGGCGCGATCGCCCTCGCGATCGAGGACGGCGCAACCGTCGAGACGTTCTCGCTCGACGCCCGTGTGAAGATCTTCGGCGCCGGGCCCATCGTGGAACGGTTCATCGAGCACCAGGCCCGCGAGACGCAGGGCAAGGCGGTGGAGTTCATGCGCATCCAGCTCGGAGGATGAACAAGCCCGTCTCGACGAGCTGACACTTCTGCGGCCGGAGCTGCTTGACGCGGCTCCGGCCAGCACCAAAGGTATGGGTCGTCAAACCTCGGTCGCTCGCTCAGGGACGCAGGCCGAGACCTGGCAGGTGCGGACGAAGAGTGGTCGAGGGGCAGGGTGCCGTCGGGGGGCGGTTGCGACCCCTGCATCGGCCTTGTCGGTCGTCCATGATGCTCGAGGCGAGTACAAGGGAGGTAGCGGACGGTGACGGTCACCGAGGACTACGCGGAAGACCTGGCGGTCATCCACGATCCGG
>DATAYX010000389.1:0-1967 GCA_036272355.1 Acidimicrobiales bacterium | reverse complement strand
GGAGAAGTGCCTGTCGACTGGGTCGACGACCCCGACTCGCGGGTCAACATCGTCTCGACCGCCCTTGACGACCTGCGCGGAGTCCGGCGGTTGTTCTTTCGCCGCCCCAGCGGCCTCCGTCGCGCGGGATCGAATGAGGTCGCGGCGGACCAGCTCCTGCGCTTCGCGGGTGTCGGCGTGATCTCGACACTCGGATACCTCTTCCTCTTCGTCGCCTGGCGCCCCATGCTGGGCGCCTTCGGCGCGAACGCCGTGGCCATGGCGATTGCGACGCTGTTCAACACCGCCGTCCACCGCGAACTCTCTCACGGCATGGACGGACTGCTGCGGCGCGGCCGCATGATCGTGGTCGTCCTCTCGCTGTACTCGATCAGCCTTGCCCTCACGACCGGTGCGCTTCTGATCGCGAGCGTGATGACGTCCGGGTCCCTGGTGGCCGAAGTCATCGCCATCACCGTGGCGAACGCGGTTGCCGCGATATTCCGCTTCAGCGTTCTGCGGGCCTGGATCTTCCGTCCGCGCGCCTTGACCAACCCCGTGCCCATCTTGGAGGTCTCCGGATGACCAGCCTGCCGCCCGACCACGACGCCCCCATCGCAGTGCTCGACCCGCCGGCGCCGCCGGCAGTGACCGAAGCCTCGGCGTTGCCCGGCGTGTCCGGTGGCGCGGCCTGGCCGCCGGGACCTCGTCCGAGCCGGGTGGCGCGCTTCTTCCGTGGCAAGGAGAGCGACCCCGTCTGGGTGCGCCCCGCATTGCTCACGCTCCTTGCGGCCACGGCGGTGCTCTATCTGTGGGACCTCGGCGCAAGCGGCTGGGGCAACTCTTTCTACTCGGCTGCCGTCCAGGCCGGCACCAAGAGCTGGAAGGCCTTCTTCTTCGGTTCGTCGGACTCCTCGAACTTCATCACCGTCGACAAGCCGCCCGCTTTCCTGTGGCCCATGGAAATCTCGGCCCGGATCTTCGGGTTGAACTCCTGGAGCATGCTCGCACCACAGGCACTCGAGGGCGTTGCCACGGTCGGGCTCGTGTACCTCTCGGTGCGCCGCTGGTTCAGCGCGCAGGCGGCCCTGCTCGGTGGTGCCGTCGTGGCCTTGACGCCTGTGGCCGCCCTGATGTTCCGCTTCAACAATCCCGACGCGATGCTGGCGCTGCTGCTCTCGGCGGCGACCTACGCCATGATCCGCGGCCTCGAGCGGGCACAGACCAAGTGGCTCGTGCTTGCGGGCGCCTTCGTCGGCTTCGGCTTCATCACCAAGATGATGCAGGCCTTCCTCATCCTCCCCGTGATGGCCGTCGTCTACCTGCTGGCTGCGCCGACGGGCGGGTGGCGCCGGGTCTGGCAGGTGTGCCTCATGGGTGTGTCCGTGCTCGTGGCCGCCGGCTGGTGGGTGGCCGCTGTCGCTCTGACGCCCGCGGCCGACCGCCCTTACGTCGGCGGCTCACAGGACAACAGCATCCTGAACCTCATCTTCGGCTACAACGGCTTCGGCCGCCTGACCGGCAACGAGGCGGGCAGCGTCGGCGGTGGGAATGTCGGGGGCGCGATGTGGGGACCGACCGGGTGGACCCGGCTCTTCAACGCCTCGTTCGGCAACATGATGTCGTGGCTCCTGCCCGGCGCGCTCGTGTTGGGTGCGGTGCTCCTCGTGATCACGATCCGGGCACGGCGTACCGATCGCGAGCGAGCCGGGCTGTTGCTCTGGGGCGGTTCTCTCGTCGCCATCGGGCTGACGATCAGCTTGGCGCAGGGGATCATCCACCCCTATTACCTCGTCGCTCTCGCCGCACCGTTGGGCGGTCTCGTCGGCATTGCCACCATGGGTCTGTGGGAACGCCGGGCGACATGGCCCGCAAGAGTGGGCCTTGCTGCCGGTTTGGCGGTGACCGTGGCATGGACCGCGGTGTTGCTCGGGCGCACGTCGAACTGGTTCCCGGCTCTGCGCCCCTTCGTCATCGTGGCCGGCTCG
>DATAYX010000388.1:0-3140 GCA_036272355.1 Acidimicrobiales bacterium | reverse complement strand
CGGCGGCGGCCGCCCCCGCTGGTCAGTGCGCCTTCTTGGCGGCCGACTTCTTCGCGGTCGTGGAGGTAGAGGCCTTCTTGGCCGGGGCACTCTTGCTCGGGCCGGCGGACTTCTTGGTCGCCGCGGTCTTCTTCGCCGCCTTCGGCTTCTTGGCCGCCTTGCGGGTCGGCACTGCCTTCTCGGCCGCCGCCCGGGCCCGCCCGGCGGTGTCCGAGGCCTGCTTGCGGGCGGCAGATGCGGTCTTGCCGGCCTGCTTGCGTGCGGCCGTCGCCGTCTCGCCGGCGCGCCTCCGAGCGGCCGTCGCCGTCTTCTCGGCCCGCTGCGTGGCGTCATGGGTCGCCCGCCGCCCGGCGTCGGCCGACTTCTTGAGGACGTCCGCAACCTGCTTGGACAGGTTCTCGATGGCCTTGCCGTCCACCCGGCTCAGTTGTGCCGACACCTCGTGACGAACCATCTCGATGATCTGGTCACTGCTCTTCCGGCTTCGCTCCACCAAAGTGTCCACCCACTCTTGTGCCTGGCTGCGCTGGATGTCTCCCGCGTTCACCAATTCTCGCACGATCTCCTCGGCCCGGCCACGAGTCACCTGGCCGAACACCGAGCCCGCATCGAGGTACTTGCGTATCCGCTCATTGTTTGCCATTAGCCAATAGTATCTAAAGTGCTAGCTCTTAGCAAGCACTTCACCCGCCCTTGGCGGTGGCTTTCACCAGCGCGAGGAGGTCCTTGGCCGTGACGGCCGGCTCCGCCTGTGCCACCGGGCCTTTGGCCGGAGGGTCACCCTCCCTCGTCACGCCCGAGTAGACGAGGGCGAACGGGATCCCGAGCTGAACTGCCAGCGCGCCGTCGGTTGCCGGCCGGTCCCCCACCATGACCCGCAGTTCCCCCGCGGGCGCCATGGCCGCGAGTGCATCCGCCGTCGCTCGGTGGGGCTTGCCTGCCACCTCTGGCGTCGCCTCCGCGGCCGTCGCCACGGCGGCCAGGAGGGCGCCGGCGCCCGGTACCAGGCCATCCGGCGTCGGGAACGTCGGGTCCTCGTTCGTGCCGACCAGTCGGGCTCCCTCGCGCACCGCCCGCGCCGCGCGGTCCACGGCGTCGAACGTAAAGGCGTGGGTCCAACCCACCACCACGGCGTCGGCCGGCCCATCAGGCACCACCGTGACGCCGCGTGTCGCCAGCGCCTCGATGATCCCGTCGTCCCCCAACACCAGCGCCGTCGTCCCCGGCTGCAGGAGCCCGGCCGCGACGTCTGCCGATCGCAACAGGTCTTCGTCGGCCGCGCCGATGCCGCAGTGTTCGAGTCGGCGTCGCAGCTCGGCCCGCGTGGGCGACGAATTGTTCGTCGCGAAGAGGACGTGGACTCCGCTGCCGCGCAAACGGGCCACCGCCTCGTCGACGCCGGGGATCGGGCGCCCGCTCAGCCAGACCACCCCGTCGAGATCGAGGATCCACGTACCTCCGGCGGGCGGTGGCCACATGGGCGCCGAGGCTAATGGGGCCATCGAAAACTGACGGCCGGCGGGGGTGCAAACGCCCCCGCCGGCCGGAACTCGAGCTCCCGCGCACCCATGAGGGGGACGAGGAGGAAAATTGGACCGTAGACGGCACCGACGACATCGCTGCCGCCAAGGTGGAAGGCCGCCTACGCCAATTCCCCTCCCAGCCGTCCCCAGGCCGTACGACGTAGCCCTAGCCGTACGGCACATCTCTCCGTGCCCACTTGGAGCTCTTTGCTCAGGAAACCACACACGACGGCCCGACACACGAATCTTGCGCCAACCGTCGGACGAATGCTGCCGGACCGTTACCAACCCGCAACATCGGATACGGGTGGTGGCGAGTAAGGAGCGCGATGCGGCTGAGGCCAGGAGTGCAGGGCGCGGTGACCGCCGTGATTCTCGCCACAGGGCTCCTGACCGTTCCCTCGGCGACTCCAGTGCGCTCCCGGCGGCCGTCGCGTGTGCGCTGGGCTCAGGAATCGACCCAGGAGGGCCGGAAAGAAACCGACCGCGCCACGTCGCGTTGCGTGACCAGACCGATGACCCGGTTATCGGCGGTCACCGGCAGCCGAGAGCTCTCGTGCCGACACATATAGGCGACGGCATCCTCCACGGTGACACTCGCGTCGAGCGCGGGCACCTCTCCGGACTCGGCGAACTCCTCGAGGCGGATCTCGCGAGGATCAAGCCCCTTGGCGACCACCCTGGAGACGATGTCCCGGTTGCTCACCGTCCCGGCCAGGCTGCCGTCTGAAAGGCAGAGCGGCACCGACTCCTCGACATGTGAAGCCAGGTAGGTGGCGGCATCGGCAGCGGTCTCGCTCGTTCGAAGGACCTCGATGTGCCCACTCATGACGTCTCGGACAGTCCGCATTGCGCCCTCCCCTATGAACCCCGCGGTTGACCGCGGAACTCTTGGCTATACCCTCGCGCCGCCGGGAGGAACCGACAACGGCCGCTTCAGAAAAGCCCGTTTCAGCAGGCCTGACGCGATGATCGCTTGCCAATTTTGCCGAGCGAACATATGTTCGCTGTCCGTGGAGCGTCGGTACGAGTTGGAGACTTTGCGCAGATCGCTCGCCATGCTGCGTCCCGGCGCTCCCGCCCTCGATCGAGAGGAGGCGATGCGCCTGGTGCGTGAGCTCCAGGATCTCGAGCGTCAGCTGCGCACGCTGAGGCGGGGCCTCCAGGAGTTGCTCTCCGAAATCGGGGGGCCGAAGTCCGCGGCCGGGCGCGCGCGGCGGCCTCCGGTCAGCTGAATGCGATGAGGTTCGTCGGGTCGGCGAGGATCTCGCCGACGGCCCGCAGGAACCGCGACGCGCCCTCTCCGTCGACAAGGCGGTGGTCGAACGCCAAGCTCAGCGTCACGACGTCGCGCAATGCGACCTCGCCTTCGTGCTCCCAGGGCCGGCGTTGCACGGCGCCGAGGGCGAGGATCGCCGCCTCGCCGGGATTCAGCAAGGGGACGCCGGCGTCGACACCGAAGACGCCGACGTTGGTGATGGTGATCGTGCCGCCGCTCAGGTCAGCGGGCGTCGAACGCGCCGCCCGAGCCTGTTCCGTCAATGTCTCGAGCGCACTCGCGAGATCGCGGAAAGCGAGATCGTGGGCATCCTTGACGTTGGGCACGACGAGCCCGCG
>DATAYX010000387.1:0-3822 GCA_036272355.1 Acidimicrobiales bacterium | reverse complement strand
GAGAGTGTCACCAATGATTCCTGCGGACGGTGACGTATTTGTGTCCCGTCTGCAGGCCACCCGCTCTGAGCAGGGCCGAACCGCCCAGGGCATCTCCGCAGTCGTGTCCCGCTTTGCAACGGGGGTCTCGGCCCGCGGGTCGAACGGCGCGCCAACGGAGTGGGGCTACCGGTCTCCGAGATCCCGAGGGCAGCGTGGCCCGGCATCGACGGGTCGGCCGAGTGCAGGTCGCCCGTCGTCCCGACTCCACGTCCTCGGAGGTCTACCGCCGGCTCGCCACTAGCGCGGCGCGGCGCGCTCAGGACGCGCCGTTGGGCCCCAGCCCCAACGCGGCGTAGATCTCGCGGGTCGCGTTCGAGGTGTTGAACGTGTAGAAGTGGAGCCCCGGCACGCCGGCCTCGAGCAGGTGCGAACACAGCTCGGTAGCGAGCACGATGCCCTCCTTACGTACCGCGTCGCGGCCGCCACGCTCGTCGGCCGCGCGCAAGCGCTCCTCCATCCAGGGCGGCGCGGCCGCGCCCATCGCGCCGAGCCGGCCCATGGTCGAAAGCGACGTGACGGGGAGGATGCCCGGCAGCACCGGGGTGTCGATCCCCCGCTCGCGCAAATCGGCCATCAGGCTCTTGTACTCGGACGCCTCGAAGAAGAACTGGGTCACTCCGAAGTCGGCCAGCGCGAGCTTCGCGGCCAGGTAGTCGCGGTCGTTCGGGATGTCGGTCGAGCGCGGGTGGCCGGCGGGGTGGGCCGCCACTCCGATGGAGAAGCCGCCGATGGCCCGCGCCAGCTGCACCAGCTCGGTGGCATAGGCCAGCTCGCCGGGGCCGGCGTCGGGGTCGGTCGGCGGGTCTCCCCCGAGCGCCATCAGGTTCTCGATGCCCGCCTTGCGCAGCGCTACCAGGATGTCGGCCAGCTCCAGGCGGCTGTGGGCCACGCAGATGAGGTGGGCCATCGGGTTGAGCCGTGTCGTGTGCAACATGCCCGACACGAGGTCGAACGTGCGCTGGCGCGACTCGGCACCGCCCCGGTAGGTGACCGACACGAACGAGGGCTCGAGTGGCTGGAGCTCGGCGATGGTGCGCGCCAGCGTCATCAGCTCCTTGTCGTTCTTCGGCGGGAAGAACTCGAAGGAGTAGGTCGGGCCGGCCTCGAGCAGCTCGGCGATCCGCGTCACCGTGCGGCCTCTCCCGACCCGGACCCCGACCCGGCGCCCTGGTCCACCCGACCGAAGTCGTCCTCGAGCCGGACGATGTCGTCTTCGCCGAAGTACGACCCGTGCTGCACCTCGATCAAGACGACGTCCGTGTCGCCCGCGTTGGCGACCCGGTGTGCGCCCTCCAGCGGGATGTCGATGGAGTCGCCCGCGTGCAGTTCGCTCACCACTCCGTCGAGCGTGACTTGAGCCGTACCCGCGACGATGAACCAGTGCTCCGCCCGCTTGGAGTGGCGCTGGTAGCTGAGGCGCTTGCCCGGGTGTACGACGAGGCGCTTGACCTTGTGGTCCTGCTCGGCGTCGTCGAGCACCGTGTAGTTGCCCCACGGGCGCTCGGAGTATTCGCGTTCGCTCACCTTGTCCGGGCCTCCCTGGCCGCCGCAGCCATCGCCGTCGCCATCGCCGGCGTCGTCGTTGCGGTCGCCGTGGCCCGTCGCGACACGGCGCTCACCGGGCCGACAGTTCCGCTGCCCGCAGCGCGTTGCGCAACAGCATGGCACGGGTCATGGGCCCGACCCCACCGAGCCGTGGCGTGATCCAGCCTGCGACCTCGGCCACGTCGGGGTGGGCGTCGGGAACGAGCTTCTTTCCCTCGAAGCTGGTGCCCGCCGAGACGACGGCGGCCCCGGGCTTGACCATGTCCGCCGTCAGCACGTGCGGCTGCCCGGCCGCTGCCACCACGATGTCGCCCGTCCGCACGATCCGGGCCATGTCCTCGCGCGCCACGCCGGTGTGCACGACCGTCACGGCGGCGTTGAGACCTGGGCGCTTCAGCGTCAGGAGGTTCGCCAACGGCCGCCCAATCGTCACGCCTCGGCCGATGATCACTGCATGGCTGCCCTCGACGGGCACGTCGTACGCGTGCAGCAGCTCGATGATCCCCGCCGGTGTGCACGGCAGCGGTCCCGGCGTCCCCAACACCAACCGGCCGAGGTTCACCGGGTGCAGGCCGTCCGCATCCTTGGTCGGGTCCACCCCCATCAGCGCGCGCTCCTCGTCGAGGCCCGCGGGGAGCGGCAGCTGCACGAGATACGCGCTCACCTTGGGATCGCCGTTGAAGCGGGCGATGGCATCCATCACCTCGTCCTGCGTCGCCGTCGCCGGCAGGTGCTCACCCACCGAGTAGATCCCGAGCGCCGCGCAGTCTTCGTGCTTCAGTGCGACGTAGCGCGCGCTCGGCGCATCGTCGCCCACCAGGATCGTGCCGAGCCCGACATGCACACCCTCGCGCGCCAGCACCGCGGCACGGTCGCCCACTTCCGCCTTGATCCGTGCGGCGACCACCTCGCCGTCGAGAAGGACAGCCGCCATCAGTGCTTGAAGTGCCGTTCGCCGGTCAGCACCATCGCCAAGCCCGCTTCGTCGGCTGCCGCCACCACCTCGCCGTCTTTCACCGAGCCTCCCGGCTGGACGACCGCCGTTACTCCGGCGTCGGCCAAGACGAGGAGCCCGTCGGGGAACGGGAAGAACGCGTCGCTAGCGCCGGCCCCGCCCTTGGCCCGCTCGCCCGCCTTCTGCACGGCGATCTCGGCGGCGACGACGCGTGACTGCTGCCCGGCGCCCACGCCGACGGCTTGGCCGTTGGTCACCACGGCGATGGCATTGGACGTCGTGCGCCCGCAGACCCGCCACGCCAGCACGAGGTCGCGCCACTCCTCCTCGCTCGGCTCCCGTTTCGTCACGGTCTGCCACGACGCACGGGGCGAGACGAAGGCGTCGACGTCCTGCACCAGGACGCTCGCGCCGAGGCTGCGCAGTTGGCGCACTGCCTGCTCCGGAGCGGGCCCGGACAGCAACCGGGTCGCCTTACGTCGCTTCACCAGCTTCTCCACCGCATCGGGCGCGTACGACGAGGCGATGATGACGTCCGCCTGCGGCCCCGCCGCGATCGCGGCGGCCACCTCCGCATTAACTGCGCCGCCAATGGCCACGACCCCGCCGAAGGCGCTGAGCGGGTCGCACTCGAGGGCGCGCTCGTACGCCGTCACGAGGTCACCACCGACGGCCGCTCCGCAAGGGTTCGCGTGCTTGATGATGGCCACCGCCACCTCCGCACCCCCAGCGTCGGCCTCCAGCTCGTGCACCAGACGCCAGGCGGCGTCGCCGTCGAAGATGTTGAGGTACGACAGCGCGGAGCCGCCGTGCTGTTCCATTGCGTCCCACCAGCTCGCCGCGCCCGCCACCCGGTAGCGCGAGCCGCGCTGGTGCGGGTTCTCGCCGTAGCGCAGCACCTCGGTGCGCTCGAGGGTGAGGTGCAGCGTCGGCGGCAGCACGGCCGACAGCGAGGCCTCCTCCGCGTCTGCTTCGCTCGCGCCCCCCAATTCGCCCACCGGCCGCGGCCCACCCCGGTCCAACCATTCGACGATCGCAGCGTCGTAGGCCGCGGTGTGTGCGAACGCGGCCCGGGCCAGCCGCCGCCGTGTCGCCGCCGACAGCGACCCCGACGCGCGCAGCTCCTCGAGCACCACCGGGTAGTCCGACGGCGATGTCACGATGCCGACGTGCTCGTGGTTCTTCGCCGCGGCCCGCACCATCGTCGGTCCGCCGACGTCGATCAGCTCGATCGAGGGATCCGACGAGAAGGGATAGAGGTTGACGACCACGAGGTCGAT
>DATAYX010000386.1:0-19015 GCA_036272355.1 Acidimicrobiales bacterium | reverse complement strand
GCCGTGGCCGAGGCCGAGCTGCGCGACCGCATCAACGAGCGCTGGATGCGCCGGGGCGTGACGATGTGGGACCCCGAGCGGACCTACGTCGACGCCCAGGCCCGGCTCGAAGCCGACGTCTCGCTCCTCCCCGGGGTGATCCTGCGGGGGACCTGCACCATCGGCGCCGGCGCCGAGATCGGTCCCAACGCCGTGCTGACCGACACGGTGGTCGGGGAGCGGGCGGTCGTGCGCGAGAGCGTCTGCACCCAGGCGGTGATCGGTGCCGGGGCACAGGTCGGTGCCTACAGCGTCCTCGAGCCCGGGGCAGAGGTGGAGCCCGGTGCGGTGCTGGCACCGCATTCGGCCCTCGCGACCCCCGAAGGCTAACCAGAGGGTCCGGACGCGCAAAAGCGGGTGGGGCCGGTGCGCACTAGCGTTGGCTCCGTGGAGTTGATCCCCCGGCGTCGCCTGGAGCTGATCTCGGGGCGCGCCCACCCGGCACTGGCCAAGGACATCGCAGCTCACCTCGGGGTCGAGTTGGGCGAGGCGAACCTGCGTGAGTTCGCCAACGGCGAGATCTACTGCAAGTACGACATCTCTATCCGCGGCTGCGACGTCTTCATCATCCAGACGCACGCCAGCCCCGTGAACGACTCTCTGATGGAGCAGCTGATCATGATCGACGCCGCCAAACGCGCGTCGGCCAAGCGCATCACCGCGGTCTGCCCCTACTACGGCTACTCGCGCCAGGACCGCAAATCGACCGGTCGTGAGCCCATCACGGCAAAGCTCGTTGCCGACATGCTCTCGGCTGCCGGTGCCGACCGCGTGGTCTCGGTGGACCTACACTCGGGGCAGATCCAGGGCTTCTTCGACGTGCCCTTCGACCACCTGGTCGCGGCCCCGGTCATGGAGGCCTACATGCGGGAGCATTTCGGCGACGAGGTGGTCGTAGTCGCCCCCGACGCCGGCCGGGTGAAGGTGGCGGAGCGCTATAGCCAGCACCTCGGGTGCGACCTCGCACTGATCCACAAGACGCGACCCCGGGGTACCTACAACGAAGTACAGGCTCGCCACGTGATCGGTGAGGTCGAAGGCCGCCATTGCGTGCTGATCGACGACATGATCGACACCGCCGGCACCATTTGCGCCGCGGCCGAACTGCTGGCGGAGGCGGGGGCGTCGGAGATCTGCGCGATGGCCACACACGGTGTGCTCTCGGACCCGGCAGTCGACCGCTTGAAGGCGGCACCGATCTCGCGGGTCGTCGTGACTGACACGTTGCCCGTGGCCGAGGATCGCTCGTTCGACAAGCTCGAGGTGCTCTCAGTGGCCAAGATCATCGCCGACGCCATCGACGCAGTGTTCGAGGACACGTCGGTCTCCGAGCTCTTCGGCGGCGACAATCTGGTCTAGTCGCGGCGGAATTCCTTTAGTGGACGTGCGCGACCTTCCAATGGATGACAGCCGATCCGGCGACGATGCGGCAGAACTAGCTCTGGAGTTTGTCGGCTACAACAAGGAAGTCCTCGCCATTGGATGCTCGCCGGTTCTGGCGAAGCTACTGGCGGGACACGCGTGCTCCGTCATCGAGGTCGACGTCGATGACGTTGTCTGGCATGGGGCGAAGGACGAATCGTTCGACGCGGTGATCCTGACGGAGGCCCTGGCCAATTCCCCTGAACCGCTCGAGATTCTCAGCAGAGCGGTCCACAAACTGAAGCCTTCAGGTGTTCTCGTGTCCTGGTTGCCGAACATGGCCCACGGGGATACCCGGACCGCGGCCATGGAAGGGCAGTTCCGTTCCGGTGGACACGGCGTGCTCGACGGCCCCCAAGTCGGTAGCTTCACGCTCCAGACAATCCGTGACTTGTTCAGACGCGCCGGGCTGGTGATCGTCGAGACGGCCCGGGTGATCGTGCCGCTGGTCGAGCCGCAGTTCGGGGTCACGCGCGACGAGGTACGGCCGGAGGGTCTGCACGACCTCTTGGAGGACCCCGAGATCGAGACCTACCAATTCGTGCTGCGAGCCGTGCCCGACAACGGCGACCAGGCGCTCGTCGATCTGACCAGGCGGTTCGACGAATTCGCCGACCGGGCTCGAGACGAAACGGTGCGCACCGCCCTCGTGCGGAGCGAGCTATGGCAAAAGGACCTTCTTTCCCTCGAGCTGGAGCAGCATCGGAAGCTCGCGGCGGAGCAACAGCAGGTGATCGCCGAACAGCAGCGCTACATCGAAGCGTTGCGGGGACACGCCTCGGGCCTCGAACACAACGTGGAAGTGCTGACGCACTCGCTCGAACAGTTTCGTTCACCTTCCGCGGCCACGGAGACCAACCACGCGACGCGCGGCCGTGCCGAGCGCGCCACGGCACCGATCCACTGGATCTCGCGCAAGCTCACCTTCGGACGGAAAAACTCGTGACAGGCCAGCTGCAGTGAGCCAGGAGATCTCCAAAGGAGAACGAGCCCCCCACGTTCTCGCCTTCTATCTTCCCCAATTTCATCCCGTGCCGGAGAACGATGCTTGGCATGCGCCAGGGTTCACCGAGTGGGACGTCGTCGTCCGCAGCAAACCCAAGTTCGAGGGACACCGCCAGCCCGAACTGCCCGGCGAGCTCGGGTTCTACGACCTCCGAGTTCCAGAGACGCGCGCTCGGCAGGCGATGTTGGCGCGTGAGCACGGAATCACCGGGTTTCTCTATTACCACTACTGGTTCAGCGGACGCCATGTGCTCGACCGGCCTCTTCGAGAGGTCCTCGAATCGGGCGCGCCGGACTTTCCCTTCGCGTTGTGCTGGGTCAACGAGAGCTGGTTCAGGCGGTGGCAGGACGCCAGAGACATGCTCATCCTCGAACAGAAGTTCAGCGAGGAAGACGACCTCGACCACATACGGTGGCTGATCGATTGCTTCAAGGATCCGAGGTATATCCGGATCCACGGGCGCCCGCTGCTTGCCGTCTACCGGGCCCATCACCTGCCGAACCCGGAGCGCACGGCCGAGGTGTGGCGCCGGGAGTGCGCCGAGGCGGGAGTGGCGGAGCCGTGGTTGGTCATGTTCGAGACCGGCGAAGTGGACGACGACCCAAGGTCCATCGGATTCGATGCGAGCGCCGAGTTCGTGCCGCATTTGCTTCACACGCTCACCCGGCCGACGTCGTACGGCGACCCTCGCAACGGCCAGCACACGTACGTGGGTTTTGAGTACGACGAGGTGGCATCGGCCTACCTGGACCGGCCCGTGGTGCCATGGGTGCGCTATCCGTGCGTCGCCACCGGATGGGACAATACGCCGCGTCGACAGGCGACCGAAGCGTTGATCGTGCGCGATTCGAGTCCGGAGCGTTTCGGCCGGTGGTTGGCAGCCGCAGCGGATCGTCAGGAACGTGCAGGAGGGCGAGATGGCATCGTCTTCGTGAACGCATGGAACGAATGGGCGGAAGGTGCGCATCTCGAGCCGGACGCGTACTGGGGGCGGGCCTATCTCGAGGCCGCACGCGAGGTGCTTGGCCCGGGACTGAGTGAAGCGCCCTCACGGGATCAGGGAGATGGCACGCACGCTTCGATCGAAGAGCTGTACGCGGACCTCTACCGACGTTTCGTCGACCTGCAGCGGTCGGCGAGCGGCTACCTCTCCTACGCCGACCGCCGTCTCGCCCGCGTGCGACGTGACTACGAAGCCCAGCTCACCAGGGCGCGGGATGACCTTCGGGGGGTCGCGGAGCTCAACCAGGCCATGGCCGACGAGCTGAAGGCACTCGCCGATCGGCTACGCCAGCTGGGAGAGACCGACGTGCCATCGCATTCGTGGCTCGTCCCACCCTGATCCCCGTCGTTCAGGGGCGTCGCACCACATAGAGGTCCTGGTGGTTCCACCAGAAGCCTTCTGTGCAAGCCAGAACGTCGGTGCCGAGATGCGATCGCACCTGACGATGGACGTACTCCTTCGACGTCACCGTGCTGCCGTACTCGGCCACGTCGAGGTCGTGCTGTTCGCTCACCGGCGAAAACCAAAACCCATTCGCGTCCAGCACCGCACTCGTGAGATGGTCACGCTGTGAGATCTCCCCGTGCGTGGTGAAAACAAGAAGGCCACCGGTGCGGACGTGCCGAAAGAGGCTGGCGAGCCACGTGGCCCAGGTCTTAGCCGGCACGTGGGAGAAAAAGGACAGGGCGAAGACGACGTCGAATTGCGTGCCGAGGTCGAGGCGAGCCGGCTCCGAGCGTGACAGGGCGACTGGCAAGGACAGCTCGTCACGGATGAACGCCATCGCCTGCGGGTGGATGTCACAGGCGACGAGATTCGCCTCGGGCAGTACCCGCGGCAGATGGCGCGACACGCAGCCATAGCCCGAAGCGAATTCGAGAAGATCGAAGGATCCCGATTCGAGGAACTTTGACTGGCGACCCAGAACGTCGCGCAAGTGTTCGGCCGAGCGGCGGCCGTCGGACAGGTAGTACTCGAGGGGGTCGTCCACCTGGGGATGGGTGTCGACGAAGTGGTAGATGAAGTCGTCCGGATGGACGCGAGTGGAGACACGAAGCGCACGCGCCAGCTCCCGATTCTTCTCGCTCGGGGTGTCGGGCAATGATGCAATGGCCGGTCCTCCAGACTGCTGCACGAGCGGTCGCGAGACGAGGGCGGCCGACCCCCCCGATGCTCCGAGCCGCCACCACAGGTCTCGGATCTCCTGGCCCCGCCACCCGGCGCCCTCGCACCAGCCTCCCAACGCATGCAACGAGGAGCGCCGCCACAGGGCAGCGGACTCGAGGTAGTCCGCCCGCTCGAGGCGCTCACGTTCATATGGATGTGCGCTCGTGATCTGGCCATCGGCGGTGACGACCATGCCGTAGGCGACGTCGACCTCCGACTCGTCGAGCTGCGTTCGTAGCCGTTCAAGGGCGTGCGGCAGGAGCTGATCGGTGGAGTCGAGCACGAGGACCTGGGCGGCGTCGCTGGATTGAAGGGCAAGGTTCCGGACGCCCCCTGCGCCAGTCCGCGGCTCCGCCGAGTGCTGCACCACCCTCTCGGCGAGCTCGTTCGGCTCGGACACACGATCCACGCAGAGGTGAATGATGGTGTCTGCTCCTTGGAGTTGCGGTAGCAACGACGAGAGAGTCGGGCCGAACCCGGGCCACCCCGGTGAGCGCAGAATGATCACGTCCAGTGAGTCGGGGCTGCGGTCGGGTCGCATTGTCGCTGTGGACGGTGCCTCGGGCTCGGTTTGCAACGGCAGGTCATCGAGTCCCCTCGCCAGCAGTGCCGTCTCGTCTCGGTAGTGATCGCCGTCCCAGGGGTACACGACGCCGTAGGGCGGCCGAGGCGGCAGGAAGCAAGCAGTACGGGCGGGCGCGGGTGCGGGAAGCGATCCCTTCAGGAGGTCGGCGGCCAGCTGGCTGAGTATGACCGCAGCTGCGCGCATCGGCAGCTGTGTCCGCAGCGCCTCGTAACAATGCGAACGAATGTCAGCCAGACGGTGTGGGTCACTCAACAGCACCTTGCTCAAGGTGAAGAGAGATTGCGGGCTGCCGAGCACCAAGTCGATGCCGGGGCGCAGGGGGGCAAAGTCAGTGCTGTGCTCGCTGACGACCACGCAACCGTTGCACATGGCCTCCAGGCAGCGCACCCACTCCAACGACCGGTTGTATTCCCGGTGCATGGTCACGATGACCTCGGCGTCGGCCAGCAACTCGAGCTTGTCGCGACCTGAGAAGAACCCGGGACGCGCCGCCGTGATCAGTTCGTGAGGAGCCAGGGCCATGAGCAGTCCGTAATCGTCGACAGCGCGGAAGTCGAGTGCGATATTGCGCGACCGTCGCTGGTCGATCGTTCCGAGAAACAGGATGTCGTGTGAGCGGGGAGTGTCGGACCCGCCCCACGTGTCCCACTGCTCGCTGTAACCCAGGCGGATCCGGTGAGTCGGCAGACCAAACTCACTGAGGGACAGCGCAGCCTCGTCGCTGATGGCGACACGCGCCCCGACCCTGCCCGCGGTCCCCATCGTCTGGGCGAACGACTCGGTCCCCGGATGCTCGACGCAAAGGGCGATCGTTCGGCGGAGTTGCTCCTTGTCGGGATGCTCGTGAGGGGGGACCGTGAGGAAGTACTCGTGCGGCTCGACCACGTAGACGGCGTCGTCTCCCGTTGGGAACGGCCCGACATTGACCGTGACCTGGTTCACCCCGTGCGCGTCGCCGAGGGCACTGACTTCAGCGGCGAGGACTTCCAACAGCTCGTGCATGAAGACGTTTCCGCCAGGCGCGCTGACGAAATGAACAGAGGTCACGAAGGATGATTACGGAGTCGTCCGAGCAACCGGACTGGCTTCGTGAGGCGCCAACTCGTCGAACGAAAGACCTTCTGGTACTCGTGTTCGAGCTGCGCGAGCACCAGCCGGAGCTCGGCGACTTCGAGATCCACGTCCTGATCGGTGCTCGCTTGGTTCGACACCTCGGCAAGTTTTTGTTCGCACTCGAGGAGCAGTGCGCCCAAGCGGTCGCGTTCGCGCCGGAGTTCGTCCCGCTCGCGCTCCCAGCCGGCCGGAACCGGTGGGCGGCGGGCGGGATAGCGCGCCGCCTCCTGGCGGAGCCGCAACTGCTCCACCATCGACAGAAGCGCCTGCGTCCGATCCGTGACGAGCTGTTGGAACGCCGACGGCGCGCAACCGATGATTGTACGGAGCGACGGGAGCTCACCGCGGCTGGCCAGGACGAGCGAATAGGGGTCACCACCCTCCGTGACTGGGTGCACCATGTGCAGGTCGACGTCGTACGGGCCCCGGTGGTCGCCCTCGAGGCCGCCCGGGGGGATGAGGATCGAGGCCAACTGTTCGTACTGGTGCAGCAGAGTGACGTGCGGAAGCCGGCTTGCGACCGCGGCCTGCAGCTCCTCGGGCGTGAGCTCGTGGACGTGGAACGGATTTCCAGGCGGGTAGACCCGGGGATTGGGCGAAGACACCATGAGCAATCCAGTCGGTCGCAGAACGCGGACGAGCTCGTCGAAGACGCGATCCTGTCGGTGGACGTGCTCGATCGCCTCGAAGCAGACCACGAGGTCGAAGCTCTCGTCGGGCCAGGGGAGGTCGGCCAGGTCTCCCTGACGGATGTCGGCGTCAGGCACGCGACGTCGGGCGTCCCCGACGGCGTCGCTGTCGATATCGATGCTGGACACACCGGCAGCTCCCGACTCGAGCAGGAGCAGGGAGCCCCAACCGACGCCACATCCGGCATCGAGGATCTGCTTGCCGCCACAGAGCTGTGCGGCCAGCGCGTACCGGATCACGTGCTCTGCCTCGATGAGGTGCCCCCCCATGAGTTCGGGAATGAAACGCTCGCCGGTAGCCTCGATCATGAAGCCACATCCTTCCGCTCTCTCCACAGTTTCCACACGTCCCCCACATCTACGTCCGGGCACTCTCGGAGCGCCGCAAGCGCGTCTGCGTAAAACTCGCCGTAGCCCGGGCCGCTGTTGCGACTGACCGCTGCTTTCCGAGCGGCCGTGGTCACGGCAGCGACGTCACCCGGCGGCCTCGTGATCACCGAGTGCAAGACGCCTACGAGACCCTCTAGGTCGCGAGGCCGGGTGAGCCAACCCGATAGGGAGTCCTGCACTAAATCCTGCACCCCGAAGGCATCAGCGGCGACGATCGGCAAATTGAAGGCCATCGCTTCCATGAAGGAGCGCGGCACGGATTCCAGGTCGGATGCACTTACAAGGAAGTCCGCGATGGCGTAATAGCGGTAAATTTCGGTCGTTGCTGGCTCGATCCGAATGCGGGACGGGTGACGGGATCGACGGACCATCTCGCCCACGGCGTCGGTGTAGCTCCTCGGTATGGACCCGACGAGCAAAATCCTCAGGTGTTCGTGGACGGTGGACAGTTCGTCGAACGCGGCGACGAGCATTCCTATCGACTTGCGGGGGTCGAACACGCCGACGACGAGGAGGACGACGTCGGATTCGTCATAGCCGAAGTCCGCGCGCATCGTGGTCCGGTCGACGGCGGCGCGGTAGGCGTCGATTGGGTTCGTTTCGACCTCGTATTCGACGACCAACGAAGGGGTGGTGCCCTTGATGTCGAGGAAGAGGTCCTCCGTCCGTGCGGCCTCGAAGATTAGGGCCGAGGAAAGATGGAAGGTCGCGTCGAACCGATCGCGAACAAAGGGGTGAAAATCCTGCGCCATGTCTCCGTAGAAGCCCGAGCGACCGTAATGTTGAAAGAAACATGCCGGATCGATGCTCTCGTGGATCGCCCAGAGAGTCGGAACGTTCGCACTCCCCGCCGCCAGCACGGCGGGGAAAGCCAGCAGCGTGTTGACGAGGACGACACCTGCGCCGTGGGCTCGAATGAAGAGTGCCATTTCGTGCACGAATCCCTCGAATGCGACCGCCGAACCCAGCATCGGCTTCCCAGTGACGTGGACCTCGATACCGATGGACTCGAAAACTGGACGCAGCGAGCCGTCGTTCAGTGAAACGACCACGCAGTGTGCATCCCCGCGGGAGACAACACTGCGCATGAGATCAAAGAGCCATAGCGGGGCGCCCGCAAAGCTGAGATCGTGGGTGAAGACGACCACGGCCGAGCGGTCGGACGCAATGCTTCGGACGATGTCGGTGTTGCGTGTCACGACACGCTGCAGTTGGACAGACTCCTCCCAGTCCCACGACGGTTCCGACCAGGTGACCGCATGAACCGGCGATCGCCACCGGCGACCGTCCAGGCTCGAAGCCTCCACAAACACCTCAGTCGTGTCTGTGCGTTCCGATCTGCGCACGTTGAGGATGGACTCGAAACCGCAGAGGGCCTCATCCGGGTGTTCGGACACCTGGGAGGAGCACTCGGTATAGGTGCGAGCCAGACCAACCATGTCACCGTCGACAAAGACGGCGACCGTGGAGGTGCGCGAGCCGGGGAACAGACACCAGCCCCGGGCGGTCAGGACGTCCCCCGAAATTTCTGCGCCCGGAATGGGAGACAGGAGCTCGCCCTCCGGGCCATTTCGACCGAGCGCCACTGCAAAGGTCCGACGCTCCGCGACGCTCTGGCCACTGATGTTGGCCAGCACGGTGGCTGTCAGGAACCCTGTGGCGGGCGCGTCGTGCGAGAGCCGAGCAGACCATCCCAGCCGGCTCCGACCTGACTCGTCCTGTCCCAGCAACGACAACTCCGCGAGTACCGGCTCCCCACCCTGTAACTGGACCTTGACCTGGGCCGTCCTGAAGTCGAGAACGTTGTGGACCTGACCCGAGAGGGTCACCTCTCCCGGAAGGTGCCAGACGTCGGCCGAGGTTTGGTCGATGCGGAGGACGAGAGGAGGGACCGGGCTCGGTTCTGAGCCGGTGTGCGAAATCGCCCGTCTCATTGGGCCCGGGGGGATGGGTCGGTAACGGCCCCGGCGGTCGACTCCCTGATCATGTCGTTCCAGACCTGCTGCATGCCTTCGCGAAGCGTTCGCGGCCGGTAGTCGACCAGGGACTGCAGAAGAGAAATGTCGAGCTGCACCCGCGGGAGGTCGAAGTCGCGGTAGTCCTTCGACGTGGTCGCAAGTGGGCGGCCGCTCACTTCTCGGGCGAGCGTGACGACGTCGCTCATCGATATGGCGACGCCGCTGCCAATATTCACGATCGAGGCACCCCCGGCATCGACGAGCGCGGCGACCGCATGCCCGATGTCCTCGGCGTGGACGAAGTCACGCCAGACCTGTCCGTCCCCGTAGAGGACCAATGGTTCGCCGGTGCGGCACCGCTCGAGGGCGGTGCCGACGATTCCCTGGCCCCGGGCGGTCGCCTGTCCCGTGCCGTAGGCGTTGCCGATCCTCAGGAGCCGGACATCGACGTCGTTCATCGCCCCGTAGCGCAGCACGTACCTCTCGGCCGTGAGCCTCGTGATGCCGTAGACGCAGAGTGGCACCGTCGGAGCCGTCTCGGCAATCGGAAAGGAGGGCGCGTTCCCGTAGACCGTTCCCCCCGATGACATGTACGAGACGGGGAGCCGGGGCCCCTGAGCGAGCGCACCGAGGAGCTCCAGAAGCGGCTGGAGCGTCAGAGACAGGTCGAGGTGCGGCTCCTGCTCCGCCTCGGGAGGCACCAGGGAGCCGAGGGCGAACACCACGTGGTCCATCCCGACGACGGCCTCGGCCACAGTTTTGGTCACGCCGGCGTCACCGATGATGATGTCGGCTCCCGCGGTGAGCTGCTGCGCCCTCCCGTGGGGGCGGCTCCTCGACAGCACACGCACTCGGTGGCCGTTGTCCAGCAACCGGCGGACGACGTGCGCCCCCAGGAAACCGGCGCCGAGGACCAGGACGGAGCCGGCGGCACGGCGGCTGGCCGTGCTGGGGCGACTCACGTCCACGGCGGCATGTTACCGAGGAGTCCTCGGTGGACAATTCTGCGATGGCCCCCCTGCGCAGCCGCGATTGGTCCCCCCGCCAGGCGCGACTACGCTGGTGGCCCGTTCGCACGGCCCGGCTCCCGTGGCGCGTGCACGCCGCTCTCGCTGCATCCGAGGAGATCCGTCATGGCCGAATTCGTACTCGCCGCCGAAACCGGGCGCCCGAAGGGCTCGCGCGCCGCGCGCCGTCTCCGGCGCGAGGGGAAGATCCCCGGTGTGATCTACGGGCATGGGACCGACCCTCTACCCGTCGCCATCGGGGGGCGGGAGCTGCGCGTCGCCCTGAACGGCGAGGCGGGCGCGAACCAGCTGCTGTCGCTCGACACCGGCTCGGGGACCTTCCTGACGCTGGCTCGCGAAATGCAGCGCCACCCTGTCTCCCAGACGGTGACCCACGTGGACTTCATCATCGTCCGTCGCGACGAAGTGATCAGTGCGGACGTGCCGATCACGCTCGTCGGTGAGGCGCTCGAGGTGCAGCACGGCGACGGTCTGGTCGAACAGCAGATGTTCACCCTCCCGATCAACGCCCTGCCGGGCGCCATTCCGTCCGGCCTCGAGGCCGACATCAGCGAGCTGACGATCGGCGGGCAGGTACGCGTGTCCGACCTCACGCTGCCGTCGGGCGTGACGACGGAAGTCGACCCCGAGACCGCCATCGCGATCGGCCAGCCGCCGCGTGTCGTCGTGGAGGAAGAGGTTGCCGCCGAGGGCGAGGAGGGCGAGGAGGGCGCCGCCGAGGCAGGCGCCGAGCCCACCGGCGAGGCGCAGTCATCGGATTCCGCCGCCGAAGAGGGCTAGGCCCTGCGCCGCCCCTTTGCCCGGTCGGAGCGCCGGGGCACCCCGGCTGACCTGTTGGTCGTCGGGCTGGGCAACCCCGGGTCCGAGTTCGTCGGGAGCCTTCACAACGCGGGCTCCGACGCCGTCGAGTTGCTGGCCGGGCGGCACGGGGCGTCCCTGCGGGCCGAAAAGGGCGTGCAGGCGCGGGCGGCCACTGCGACGATCAGCGGACGCCGCGTGGCCCTCGCCGTGCCAACGACGTACATGAACGAATCGGGCGTCGCCGTGCGCGCGCTGGCCCGGCGCTTCGGCGTCGACGATCCGGCGGCCATCGTCGTCGTGCACGACGAGCTGGACCTGCCTCCCGGCACCGTGCGGCTCAAGGCCGGCGGCGGCCTGGCCGGGCACAACGGGCTGCGCTCCATCGCCTCGCATCTGCACTCGCAGGAATTCCTGCGAGTGCGCATTGGTGTCGGCAAGCCGCCGAGCTCAGCGCAGGGGGCATCGCACGTGTTGCGGCGCCCGCCCCGGGCCGTGCGCGAGGTGCTGGAGACGGCGGTTCAGACGGCGGCCGACTCCGTCGAGCGTCTCGCCGCCGACGGCATCGATGCCGCCATGGCGTGGTGCCACTCGCTGCCGACGTAACCCGATGTCTTCGCCGCCCACCTCGTCACCGCCGACCGCCGCCGGCAGCCTGTCCGCGATCCCGCGCCAACTGCGGGCCGATCCCGTGCTCGGCGTGCTGTTGGGGGCGGCCGATGCCACGGTCGCCGTGCCCGAGTCCGCACAAGCCGTCGCGGCCGCCGCCCTCGCGACGTTCACCGAGCGGAGCCCGCTCTTGGTCGTCACCCCGACGGGTCTCGACGCGGAACGCCTGGCCGACGACCTGACCTGCCTGCTGGCAAGCGAAGACGGGCCGGCACCTGAGGAGGACGTGGGCGCGCTGAGCGGGGCCGTGACCATCCTCCCCGCCTGGGAGACCCTCCCCTTCGAGCGGGTCAGTCCGGAGATCGAGACGATGGGACGCCGGCTCGCGGTGATCCACGCTCTGCACGAACGCGCCGGGGCGTGGCCCGCCCCCCGGGTCATCGTCAGCCCGGTGCGGGCGTTGCTCCAACGGCTTGCACCAGTGGAGGCGGCCGCACCGATGGTCATCGTGCGTGGCCAGCAGGTCGAGTCGGAGTCCCTGTTGCGCGAGCTCGTCGCGCGCGGGTACCGGCGCGAGCACCAGGTCGAGCACCGAGGGGAGTTCGCCGTACGAGGCGGCATCGTCGACGTCTTCCCATCGACATCCGACGTGCCCGTGCGCATCGACCTGTGGGGTGACGAGGTGGATCGCCTCACGTCTTTTGCAGTCAGCGATCAGCGTTCCTCGCACGACATCGCGTCGGTAACGCTCTACGGATGCCGGGAGCTGATGGCTGGCGCGGAGTTGCGCGACGCCGCGCGCCGGTTGACGAAGCGGCGGCCGTGGGGCGCCTCGATCTGGGAACGTCTGGAGCGAGGGGAGCAGTTCGACGGCATGGAGTCGTGGCTGTCGTTCCTCGACGGCGAGCCGCGCGTGCTGCCCGATCTGCTGCCCCCGGGCGCGCAGGTGGTCCTTGTCGAGCCCCGGCGCATCCGTGACCGGGCGGTGCAGCTGCTCGACGAAGAAGCCGCGCTGGCCGAGACCCTCGCGGCCACATGGGGTGCCAAGGAGGGGGACGAGGACCCCTTCCCGCGCCTGCATGTCCCGTTCGACCGGCTCCTGCGCGACAGCGGTGCGGGCGTCATCTCGCTGCCCCCCGTGCCGGAGGGCCCGTCGACGGCCGCGTTGCGCGTCGGGCGTTTCGACGCGGTCGCCGGTGACCCGGCCCGCTTGGCCAGCGGCGTGACCGCGCTGGTGGGCGAGGGCTACTCGGTGACGCTGTGCGCCGCGACCGGCCCGGGGGCGTCCCGCCTCTCGGGCATCCTCGCCGAACAGGGCGTGCACGCCGCCGTGGTCGGCGCGGCTCCCGCGACGCCGGGTGCGGTGGTGGTGACCGCGCCGTTGACCAACGGATTCGTGCTCCCCGACGCCAAGGTCGCCGTACTCTCCGAGACGGATGTGACCGGGCGCCGGATGCCCCACCGCCGCGCCCGCCCGCGTGCGCGCGCGGCGGACGGGTTTTTCGACGATCTCGAAGCGGGCAGCTTCGTCGTCCACCGCCAGCACGGCGTGGCACGTTTCGAGGGGGTGACGACGCGCACGATGGGGGGCACCACCCGCGACTACCTCATCCTCCAGTACCGGGGTTCGGATCGTCTGTACCTCCCGGTGGAGCAGATCGAGGCGATCACGCCGTACTCGGGTGGCGAGTCGCCGACCCTGTCGAAGATGGGGGGTGCCGACTGGCAGCGGACGCGGGCGAAGGCGCGGGCCGCGGCGGGAGAGGTGGCCGCCGAATTGGTCCAGCTGTACCGGCGCCGCTTGGCCGTCGAGGGTCACGCTTTCGCCCCCGACACCCCGTGGCAGGCCGAGATGGAGGCTGCCTTCGGCTACGTCGAGACCGAGGACCAGCTCAAGGCGATCAGCGACGTCAAGGCCGACATGGAGGAGGCGCGGCCGATGGACCGCCTGGTGTGCGGCGACGTCGGGTTCGGCAAGACCGAGGTGGCCGTGCGCGCGGTCTTCAAGGCCCTCCAGGACGGCAAGCAGGCGGCGGTGCTCGTCCCCACCACGCTGCTGGCGAGCCAGCACGCGCAGACCTTTGCCGAGCGCTACGCGCCCTACCCGTTGCGGGTCGAGTTGCTGAGCCGTTTCCTCTCCCCAGCCCAACAGCGCGAAGTGGTGCAGGGCCTGGCCGAGGGCACCGTCGACCTCGTCATCGGGACGCACCGCCTCCTGGCTCAGGACGTGCAGTTCAAGCAACTCGGCCTGCTGGTCGTGGACGAGGAGCAGCGCTTCGGGGTCACGCACAAGGAGGCCGTGAAGCGCATCGCGGAGGGGGTCGACGTGCTGACGCTGACCGCCAGTCCGATTCCCCGCACGTTGGAGA
Organism: Acidimicrobiales bacterium; assembly: GCA_036272355.1. Lineage (GTDB taxonomy): Bacteria > Actinomycetota > Acidimicrobiia > Acidimicrobiales > RAAP-2 > Bog-473. The sequence goes on along the minus strand of DATAYX010000386.1, from coordinate 4,838 downwards.
TGGCGCTCACAGGCATCCGGGACCTGTCCATGGTCAACACGCCGCCGGCGGACCGGCGTCCGATCCTCACCTACGTGGGTGAGCACGACACGGCGGCCGTCAGCGAGGCGCTCCGCCGCGAACTGTTGCGCGAGGGGCAGGTCTTCTACGTGCACAACCGCGTGTCCGACATCGACCGCGTGGCACGCGACCTGCGCGACCTCGTGCCCGAGGCCCGCATCGCCATCGCTCACGGGCAGATGGACGAGGGCACTCTCGAGACCGTCGTGCTCGATTTCTGGGAACAGCGCTACGACGTGCTGGTCTGCACGACGATCATCGAGTCGGGCATCGACATGCCCTCGGTGAACACGCTGATCGTGGACCGGGCCGACCTGCTCGGGCTGGGCCAGCTTCACCAGATCCGGGGCCGGGTCGGCCGGGGTGGCCAGCGCGCGTACGCCTACCTCTTCCACCCCGCCGACCGGGTGCTCTCCGAACAGGCCTACGAGCGCTTGCGCACGATCGGCGAGCACACCGAATTGGGGTCGGGCTTCAAGATCGCCATGCGCGACCTCGAGATCCGGGGCGCCGGCAACCTCTTGGGTTCGGACCAGTCTGGGCACATCGCGGCCGTGGGCTACGACCTCTACGTGCAGTTGGTGGCAGAGGCCGTCGCCGAGGCCCGGGGCGAGGCGCGTCCGGAGCCGCCGTCCGTCTCCATCGACGTCCCCGGCGACGCGCACCTCCCCAAGGACTACGTGGTGGCGGAGGACGCACGCCTCGAGGCGTACCGCCGGTTGGCCGGCGCAACGACGCTCGACGACGTCGACGACATCGGTGCGGAATGGGCCGACCGTTACGGCCCGCTGCCCGCGGCCGCCGGGGGTCTCCTCGCGCTGGGCCGTCTGCGTGCCAGTGCGCTGGCGCGCGGCATCGGCGAGATCGGGATGAGCTCGGTACGGCCCGGCGGCACCCGCCGGCCGACGGTGCGGCTGTCACCGGTTACGCTCCCCGCCAGCGCGCAGGTCCGGTTGCGCCGGCTCGCTCCCGGGGCCACCTACCGCGAGGAGCTCTCGCAATTGCTCGTGCCCGTTCCAGAGGACGAGCCCGCCGCCGAGGGCGTGCGCCGGATGCTTGAAGAGCTCTTGCCCGTCACGCAGGGTGATTCCTGATCAGAGGGGGGCACCTTGTAACATGCCCGGCGCGTGAAGTGGCTCATTGCCCTCCTCTTGGTTCTCGGCGGCGTCGTCGCCTACGCCGCGTTCGCGGTGCCGACGAACGCGGCGGTCGTCAACGGCAGCGCCATCAGCCAGGCGTCGCTCAACTCTGACGTCCATTCCATCGCCGGGAGCGCGGAGTACCAGTGCTACCTGAACTCGAACGCCTACCTGTCGTCGCAGGGTAGCCAGACGTTGCCTCCTGTTCCCGGGGCCGGCAAGGGACAGAACGAGGGGGACAACCCCACCGCCAGCAGTGCGTTCGTCGCCCAGTATCTCGACACCCTGATCGGCAACGAGCTGCTGCTGCAGGTGGCGGCCAAGCACGAAGTGATAGTGACCCCGGCGCAGCTGAAAGACGCACGGGCCAGCTTCGAGTCGCACATATCGACGGTCATGAGGGATGTCGCCCAGACGGCGCAGGGCCAGAACCCGAAGTACTCGTGCGGTGCGACGAATCCGCTGACCGGTCAGGACGTGCTCGCGACGATGCCAATGTCCTTCGTCGACGACGAGGTGCAGTTCGTCGCCACGGCCAGCGCGCTGCAGGAGGAGCTGGCGGGAGTGGGGGCCAGCGAGAGCGATCTCATGCGCTACTACGGGAAGCACAGCGCGGAGTTCGACACGGCGTGTTTCAACGCCGCGGAGTACACCGACGAGTCATCGGCGAAAGACGTCCAGGTGGCCGTCGACCTCGGGACGCCGTTCGCCCAGGCGACGAGTTCGGCCGCCCAGTCCGGGTCTTTCCAGTGTGCCCCCCTCGTCGTGTTGGCGAACCAACTCGGCGTGGACATGTCGACGCTCGATGCGGTGGCCCTCAACCAGGCTTCGGCGCCCATCACAGAAAGCGGGAACGGGAACACGGTCTACCTCGTGCTCGAGCTGACCAAGCGGACGCCGACGCCGTTCGCGACGGCGAAGCAGTACGTGTCGCAGGCCGTGCAGAGCTTGGGCACGCAGGCAACGTCGGTCGCGATCAACGCCGCGCAACGCCGCGCGTCGGTGACGGTCAACCCGCAGTACGGCAAGTGGGTCCCAGGGACCGCGTCGGTGTTCACTCCGCTCACACCTGAGAAGTCCGACGTCCTGAACGCGCCCGCCAATCAGGGCACCGTCTCGTCCGGCAGCCCGTTCAGCGGCTGAGCGTGGCCCTCCGCCCCCACGTCGTCGTGGTGGGCCTGGGGCCCGCCGGCACCGATCTTGTCGGCCCCGGCGCCGGGGAGCTCCGGCGTGACCCGGGTCGCACCTGGCTGCGCACGGCCCGCCATCCGGCCGCGGCGGTCATCGAGGGTGCGCACACCTTCGACGAGGTCTACGACTCAGCGGCGACCTTCGACGAGGTTTACGCCGACATCGTCGAGCGGCTGGTCGCGGCGGCCGAGGCCGCCTCGCCGGAGCCGGTCGTCTACGCCGTGCCGGGGTCGCCCGTCGTGGCCGAGCGCACCGTCGAGCTCCTGCGTGCAGACGAGCGCGTCGACGTCACGATCGTGCCGGCGCTGTCCTTCCTCGACCTGGCCTGGGCCGCGCTCGGCATCGACCCGCTCACGGCCGGCGTCCGGCTCGTCGATGCGGCCGACTTCGCCGATGTCGCGGCCATCGAACGCGGGCCTTTCCTCATCGCGCAGTGCTGGTCCCGTCACCAGCTCTCCGAGGTGAAGCTCGCCTTGGGGGAAGAGGCCGCCACGACACCGCCCCGACCGGTCCTGTTGCACCATCTCGGCCTCGACGACGAGATCGTGGCGGAAGTGGACTGGTGGGAGCTCGACCGGACCCTCGAGCCCGACCACCTGACCTCGTTGTACGTACCGCAATTCGGCGACGGCGTGCGCGGGGCGGGCACAGAGGTCGCACGACTGGTCGCTCTGATGGACACGTTGCGCGCACAGTGCCCGTGGGACCGCGCCCAGGACCATGCATCGCTGATGCCGCACCTCGTCGAGGAGTGCTACGAAGTGCTCGATGCGCTCTCCGCGTTGTCGGCCGCGCCCGACGACGCGACGGCGACCGCCAACGGGCACCTCGAGGAGGAGCTGGGCGACCTCTTGTTCCAGATCGTCTTCCACGCCCGCCTGGGCGCCGAGGACGGCTACTTCGACATGGCCGGGGTGGCCCGGACGGTCCACGACAAGCTGGTGCACCGGCATCCCCATGTCTTCGGCGACGTCGAGGCCGACGACCCGGGCCAGGTCATGGCGAACTGGGAGGAGATCAAGCGCAGCGAGAAGGGGCGCGCGAGCGTGACCGATGGGATCCCGGTCGCTCTGCCGGCCCTGGCCTACGCGAGCAAGCTCGCCCGCAAGGCGCGTTCGGTCGGCGTCGAGCCGCACGCGGACGTGAGCGACGCCGAAGCGGACCTGGCGGCGCTGGCGCGCCTCGCCGAGCGAGCGACGCCGCACCCCGACGACCCACTGGTGCGCGACGAGCCCGTCGAGCGCCGGATCGGCGATCTTCTCTTCGCGATCGTGAACCTCGCGCAGCGCGTCGGCGTCGACGCGGAACAGGCGCTGCGGGAGCGCGCCCTCGTCCTGCGCGACGACATCCGACGCGCCGAGGGCGTCCCCGATGCACCGGAGGGCAACCGCTAGTCTTGTGATCCGGTGTCCCACCAGGGCGGACGCCGAAGGAGTGACTGGTGAGCACCATTGAGCACGTGATCGGGCGCGAGGTCCTCGACTCCCGCGGCAACCCGACCGTCGAAGCCGAAGTGCTCCTCGATTCTGGCGCGCGCGGGCGGGCGATCGCGCCGTCGGGCGCCTCGACCGGCATCCGGGAGGCGGTCGAGTTGCGCGACGGCGGAGACCGCTACGCCGGCAAGGGTGTCGCGCGCGCCGTCGCGCACGTCAACGGCGAGATCGCCGCCGCCGTGGCGGGTTTGGACGCGCTGGACCAGCGGTCCGTCGACCACGCGCTCATCGATGTGGACGGGACCCCGGACAAGGGAAGGCTCGGGGCGAACGCGCTGTTGGCCGTGTCGCTCGCCAGCGCCAAGGCCGTCGCCGACGACCTCGAGGTCCCGCTGTACCGCTCCATCGGCGGCGCCAACGCCCATGCGCTGCCGGTGCCGATGCTCCACGTGCTGAACGGCGGTGCGCACGCCAAGAATTCCATCGACTTCCAGGAGTTCATGCTCATGCCCGTCGGCGCGGCGTCGTTCAGCGAAGCCTTGCGCTGGGGCACGGAGACCTACCACACGCTGAAGTCGGTGCTGGCCGACCGGGGGCTTTCCACGGCGGTCGGTGACGAGGGCGGCTTCGCCCCCGACCTGCAGCAGAACGAGGATGCCGTGAAATTGCTCGTCGAGGCCATCGAGCTCGCCGGCCGGATTCCGGGTGACGAGATTGCGCTGGCCCTCGATCCGGCCACGAGCGAGCTGTGGAACGACGGCGCCTACGTCTTAGTGGGGGAGGGGCGGACGCTGTCGTCCGCCGAGCTCGGCGACTACTGGGTGGACCTAGTCGACCGCTACCCGATCGTGTCGATCGAGGACGGCATGGCCGAGGAGGACTGGGCGGGGTGGTCCGCGCACACTAAGGCCCTGGGCGGTCGGATCCAGCTGGTGGGCGACGACATCTTCGTCACGAACGCCGAGATCCTCGAACGAGGCATCAGTGAGGGCGTGGCGAACGCGATCTTGGTGAA
>DATAYX010000385.1:0-6524 GCA_036272355.1 Acidimicrobiales bacterium | reverse complement strand
TTCACCGAGCCGCAGGCCTTCAAGATGTTCGTCGACACCTGCGACGCGTCGGCATGCCCGCTCGCCCCCGCTCCGGTGCCTGGGAAGAAGACGGCCAGCGACGCCATGGCGGCCACGGAGAGGAGGCCGGCCGGCAGGAGGATCTGCGTTCGGAACTTGCCTTTGAGTGGTGCGCGCACGCCTCGCATGCCTACTTGAGAAGGAACAGGCAACTGTAGAGACCGACCCAGACGATATCGACGAAGTGCCAGTAGTAGGAGATCCCCTGCATGGCAGAGAGCTCACCCGGGTCGCCGCCCTTGTCCCCGCGCATGCGGCCCAGGAAGAAGAGCATCGCGAGCAACCCGATGAAGACGTGGAGTCCATGCAGGCCCGACATGATGTAGAAGAGCGAGCCGTAAGAGTTCGTGTACCAGCGGGTCGTGTTGAACAACCACTCCAAGACCTGGTTCCCGAGGAAGGCCGTCCCCAAGATGATGGTGGCGACGACCCAGATTCGGGCAGACCGCCGGCGCCGCCATTCCGCCTGGAAGACCGCGTACTGCATGGTGAAGCTCGACGCCACCAGGATCGCGGTGAAGATGCCGGCGCGGATGGTGTCGAGCTCGGTCCCGGCCGGGGGCCAGGGCCCCACCGTGTTGGCCCTGATGGTGAAGAAGGCCGCGAAGAGGCCGCTGAAGAACATCACCTCGGAGCCGAGCCAGATCATGACCCCGACGGCGAGCATCGGCGGCCGGTCGTGGATGATCCTCCCTTGAGCCGCGGGAACCTCCGCCGAAACTGCCTGGGTCACAGCGCTTTTTCTAGTCCACCGGATACTGAAATCGCCAACTTGCAGGTGATCGCGCCCCGGGCCCGGCCGCGGGGCTGAATTCCCTGCTCAGCGGAGGTCGACCGGCAGCGGATCCGCGTGCAGGATCGTGAGTCGCCTGGTCGGTCTCGTCAGCGCGACGTAGAGCGTTCGCAATCCCCGTGTGGTGGCCAACGGCGGAGCTTCGCCGGCGGGCTCGTCGCCGACCGAGGCGATCAGGGACGGTTCCACGACGATGACGGAGTCGAATTCGAGCCCGTTCGTCTCGTCGGCGGGAAGCAGGACGAGGCCCGCGGCCAGGCCTTCCCCCGCCGGGTCACGCGGGTCGGTCGCATCGAGACCGGCATCGGACAGAGCCCGGGCGAGCTCGGAGAGCATGACCGCAGGGCCGAGGACCGCGACCCGTCCGGGCGCGACCGCCGCCACTTCTTGGCGGGCCAGCTGCGCCAACCGCGCCCCCAGCTCGACGCGGCCCGCGCGCACGACGCGCGGCTCATGTCCGGACTCTCGCACCGGGCGCGGCGGGGCGATCGTCGGGGCGGCCACGGCCAATACCTGCGCGGCGAGCGCGACGACCTCCGCTGGCGTCCGATAGCTCACGGTGAGCTCGACGAGTCGCGGTGGGCGCTGAGGGCTGAGGTGGCGCGTGATGTCGTCCCAGTGCTGAGGCGCCCACGGCCCGGTCGCTTGCGCAATATCACCGACGACGGTCATGGAACCCGACAGCGATCGCCGCGCCAGCATGCGTAGTTGCATCGGCGAGAGATCCTGCACCTCGTCGACGACGATGTGACCGAACGACCGGACCTCGTCGTCGATACCGACAGACCCCGCCAGGGCGGGAGCGGGCGACGCGGCCAAACCCTGGGGCCAGAATCCCACCTCTTGGGGGTTCCCCTCATCGTTGCGCTGCGCCCGGGGGCGGGCCGGGCGACCCCGGCGCGGACCCAGGATGGTCCTGGCCTCGTCGATCAAGGCGGTGTCGCCAACGGTCCACGCGACGGCATCGAGGGATTCGCTGCGCGGCCGGTACAACCGCTGCACGTCTGTCGCGCTGAGGATCCCCTTGCCCGCCGCCGAGAGGAGCGGCCGCGCTCCCAGCAGGTCGTGAAGGAACTCGTGAGGTGACAGGCGCGGCCACATGCGATCGAATGCCTCGATCACCTCGGGAACACGCCGGAGCCGCCGCGCGAGGTCGTTCTGTTCTTCCGGACTCGGCGTGTCGTCGGTCGTGACCCCACCCCGCTCGAGACGGGCCCGGTACTCGTCAGAGAGCTCGCGGACCACCTGCGCTTCGACGTAACGGCGGCGGGCGTTGTGCGTACCCGGCCGTCGGCGGGCCCACGCGACGATCTCTTCGGTCGCCCGGGCGCGCAGCCGGAGCACGCCGGCGCCGAAAGGGATCTCCGCGTCGCGTCGCAGCGGGCGCTGACGCGTCCGCACCGCTTTGGCCAACACCTTGACCATCCGCACGTCGCCCTTCAGCCTTGCGACCGCAGGATCATCGGCACCCCGCACGCGCACTTCCGGGACGAGTCCGGCCACGGTGGAGAGGCTGACGCCGGTCTCGCCCAACGAGGGGAGGACCTGCTCGATGTAGCGCAGGAACAGTGGATTGGGGCCGACCACGAGCACGCCCTGGCGCTCGAGCGGGAACCGGTGCGTGTAGAGGAGGTAGGCCGCCCGGTGCAGGGCCACCGCCGTCTTCCCCGTACCCGGACCCCCCTGGACGACGAGCACGCCGGGCAACGGCGAGCGGATGATCTCGTCCTGCTCGCGTTGGATGGTCGCCACGATGTCGCCCATGCGGCCGGTCCGTGACTGACCGAGCGCCGAGAGCAGTGCGCCGGGGCCGCCGAGGACCATGCCGTCGGACAACAGGCGCTCACCACCCGGGTTCCCGTCGCCCCCGGCGGGGCCCTCCGGGCGGCCGGCCGGATCGACGAAGTACTCGTCCTCGAGCCCGAGCACCTCACGGCCACGTACCGCCAGATGGCGGCGGCGCGCGAGGCCCTGAGGATCGAGCCCGGTTGCCCGGTAGAAGGGTTCGGCGACCGGTGCGCGCCAGTCGACAACCAGGGGCTCATGGTCAGGACCGGACACGGCGAGGCGGCCGATGTGGAACGACTCCCCGAGCGCTCCGTTCGTGGCCCCGTTCTCAGGTTCGGGCACACGGTCGATACGACCGAAGTAGAGAGCCTGGTCCCCGATGTCGAGCTGATCGAGTCGGGCCAAGCTCGTCCGCACCACGATGTCGCGCTCGGTACGCGACTGGAACGTGCCGCCACGGCCGAGGTCCAAGACCCCTTGGAGCATCTGGCGGGCTTCGCCGCGCATGAACTCGAGTCCGTCGTAGGCCCGGTTGAGGAACTCCTGCTCATCCTCCAGATCCGGATGTTCGGGCACCTCTCCCCTTTCGCCCCGGTCCCACGGGGAAACGGTTCATTTTAGACGCCCGCGTACGCCCGGGATGGCGCCATGGTGACGCCTACGATGAGCCGGACCGAAAGGATCGGAATGCTCATCTCGACGATGAACGATGTGCCCGGCTACAAGGTGACTTCGGTGCTCGGGGAAGTGTTCGGCCTGACCGTCCGGTCGCGGAACGTCGGCTCCCAGTTCGGGGCGGCCTTCAAGTCGTTGGCCGGCGGCGAGCTCAAGGGGATGACGAAGAACCTGCAGCTGAGCCGCGAGGAAGTGACCAACCGCATGGTCGAGGAGGCGGAAGCCCGGGGAGGCAACGCCGTGTTGGCGATGCGGTTCGACACCTCGGAGATGGGTGGCAACTGGACCGAAATCTGCGCCTACGGGACCGCCGTCGTCATAGAGCCGCTCGGGTGAATCTCGCGGCAGACGCCGTGCCCGACCTGGTGCGGGCCTGCCGCCGAGAGCCGGTGGACCGCACGCCGGTGTGGTTCATGCGACAGGCGGGGCGGGCGCTCCCCGAGTACCGAGCCGCGCGCGGCGACGGACCGATCCTGGCGGCCATCGAGGATGCCGCCCTGTCCGCGGAGCTCACGCTCCAACCGGTCCGGCGCTACGGGGTCGATGGCGCCGTCCTGTTCTCCGACATTGTCGTGCCGCTGTATGCCATCGGCTTCGGCGTCGACGTGGAACAGGGTCGCGGGCCCGTGGTGGCACAGCCTTTCCGCAGCAAAGCGGATCTCGATCGCCTCCGTCCCTTCGAGCCCGACACCGACGCTCCGTACGTGGCCGAAGCAGCAGAGCTGGTGGCCAAAGACCTTGCTGGCACCGGCATCGCGTTGATCGGATTCGCCGGCGCGCCGTTCACGGTCGCTAGCTACGCAGTGGAAGGTGGCCCATCGCGCACCTTCGCCCGCGTGAAGGCCCTGATGCACAGCGAGCCCGGCGTCTGGGAGCATCTCACGCAGCGCCTGGCGGCGATGGCGGTGGCATCGCTCCGGGCGCAGGTCGCGGCGGGTGCGCAGGCGGTTCAGCTCTTCGACAGCTGGGCCGGTTCGCTCTCGCCGGACGAGTACGAGCGCTTCGCACTGCCGGCCACCCGTGCCGTCTTCGAGGGCATCGCGGACCTCGGTGTCCCGGGCATCCTGTTCGGTGTCGGCACCGGGGAACTCTTGGCCCAGATGGCCGGCTCGGGGTGCGACGTCGTCGGCGTCGACTGGAGAGTGCCGCTCGACGAGGCGCGCCGCCGAATCGGCACGGGGCTCGCTGTGCAGGGGAATCTCGATCCGGCACGCTGCCTGGCGCCACCGTCGGTCGTCGAGAGTGCGGTGCGGGAGGTGCTCACGCGCGCAGACGACGGGACCGGCACCGGGCACGTCTTCAACTTGGGCCACGGGGTGCTCCCGGAGACCGATCCCGCCGTCCTGACGGCGATCGTCGAGCAGGTCCACCGGGAGACCGCGCGGGGGTGACCACCGGCGTCCTCATGATGGCCCACGGCACTCCGGCCAGTCCCGACGAGATCGCCGCCTTCTACACCAGGATCCGCCGGGGGCGGCCGCCCGACGCCGCCCAGTTGGCCGAGCTGGAGGGTCGGTACCGCGCCATCGGTGGCGTGTCGCCCCTCGCTGAGCGCACCCGGGCCCAGGTCGCCGCCGTGCGCGCCGAGCTCGAACGCCGAGCGCCAGGACGGTACGGGGTTGCTTTCGGCGCGAAGCACACCGAACCGCTGATCGAGAAAGCGGCGGCAGAGCTTGCGGCGGCCGGCCACGCACGCGTGATCGGGTTGGTGCTGACACCGCATGGCTCGTCGATGGGTTCTCAGGAGTATCTCGACCGGGCGGAGAGAGAACTCGGCACGACGCCGTTCGTCGCGATCGGACCGTGGTACGCGCAACCCGGGCTCGTCGAGCTCCTCGCCTCTCGCGTAACGACCGCACTCGGCGCGGTGAGCGGGCGACGGCACGTCATCTTCACGGCGCACTCGCTCCCCGAGCGCATCCGCGAATCCGGTGACACCTACCCCGATCAGGTGGCCGAATCGGCGGAACTGGTTGCGCGACGAGCGGGTCTGGAGGACTGGGTGGTCGCGTGGCAGAGCGCCGGGCGCACGCCCGACTCGTGGCTCGGGCCCGACGTCCGCGACGTCGTCCGGCAATGGGGTGCCGGCACAGACGGCGGCGCCGTCGTCGTATGTCCCATCGGCTTCGTCGCAGACCACCTCGAAGTGCTCTACGACCTCGATGTCGAGTTCGCCCAGGTCGCGGCAGAAGCAGGGCTCGGCTACATCCGCACCGCGTCGCTCAACGACGACCCCGCCTTCATCGAGGTCCTGGCGGATCTGGTCATGGGCGCCTCGTCCTGACATGAGCAGGCGCGTCGTGGTCGTCGGAGGCGGCATCAGTGGGTTGGCCGCGGCCTGGGAGCTCAGCGCAACGCCGGCGCGGGCGGATCCGCCCGAGATCGTGGTGCTCGAAGGCTCGCAGCGGATCGGCGGCATGCTGCGCAGCGAAGTTTTCGCCGGGCGCGTCGTCGACATGGGGGCCGACGGCTTCCTGGGCCGGCGGCCCGAGGCGATCGAGTTGTGCCGGGAGGTCGGGCTCGGGGACAAGCTCGTCCCCATCGGTGCGCGGGGTGCGTCGGTCTGGTCCCGCGGGCGGTTGCGCGTGCTGCCCGAGGGCCACGCCATGGGAATTCCGACCAGGTTCTGGCCTACGGCGCGCAGTGGCATCCTCGGACTCGGCGGCTCCATGGCGCTCGCTCGAGACGCCCTGCTCCCGCGGCCCGACGTGCGCGGGCCCATCGGCGACCGCGCCGTGGGACCCCTCGTCGCACGCAGGCTCGGGCGAAGGGTCGTCGACCGGCTGGCCGATCCCTTGATCGGTGGGATCCATGCGGGGTCGGTGGACGACATGTCGGCGGCGGCCGTGTTCCCGCCCCTCCTCGCGGCGGCGCATCGCCGTGGGAGCCTCATGCGCGCGCTGCGCGCCGAGACCCCCGAACCGGACCCCGACGGGGCGCCACTGTTCTGGGCGATCGAAGGCGGCATGGCGGCGTTGGTCGACGCGGTCGCCGCCGCGCTCGAACGCCGAGGCGTGAAGCTGGACGTCTCGAGCCGCGTCGACGGGTTGGAGCGGAGCGGGAACGCGTGGACGCTCACGGGTGCACGCGACGTCCGGGCTGATGCCGTCGTCCTGGCACTGGCCGCGCCGGTCGCGGCGCGGTTGTTGCGACCGCACGACGACGAGGCCGCCGCGCTGCTCGCATCCATCGACTACGCCTCGGTCAC
>DATAYX010000384.1:0-13338 GCA_036272355.1 Acidimicrobiales bacterium | reverse complement strand
GAGGCAGAAGGCGTGCCGATCCATGGGATGCTCGACCTCCGAGTGAGTCAGGCCATCTTCCTTCAGGATCCCGACGGACATTTGATTGAGCTGTACGTCGACGCCCACCCTGAGGAATGGCGCAGCGACCCGACGCTCGTCGCGAGCGCCTCGCCGCTCGACCTCTGAGAGCGTTGACCGCTACCCCGGCGCGTTGATTCTCGCCACGCTCGCAGGCTATGCGTGACGCTGGAAACGCCCCGAGCGCCGCCGGGTAGGAGACGATAACAACCGTGCCTGACGAAACAACGTGCCTTGTATCAGCGTGCCTTCAGGACACCACTTTGACTCGGCGCCTGGCGACAAATCCTGCATCAGGCCAGCGCACCTTTTGCACCCAATGAAGGCGTTCCATGAACCGGATGACCATGGCGCTGGTGTCCAGCTGGAATCGCCCGACACCGTGGCGCGCTGAGCTCGGGGCGGCATGGTGGAAATTGTGCCAAGCCTCGCCCAGCGACGGAAGCGCCAACCACCAGACGTTCCGGCTCTCGTCGTCGGTCTTGAACTGACGCCGTCCGGTTATATGGCAAACCGAGTTGATGGCGAAGGTCACGTGATGGAGCAACGCGACCCGGACCAGGCTTGCCCAGAAGAACGCCCAGAAGGCGCTCTGCCATGACCAGCCCCAGAGCCCACCGAGCACCGGAGGGATGAGCATCGAGAGGGCGACCCAAAGCGGGAAGGTGCGCGAAATCCCAGAAATGACCCGGTCCTTGCAGAGATCCGGTGCGAACTTCTGTTGCGACGTCTGAGCGTCGAAGAGCCAACCAAGATGAGAATGCCAAAAACCTCGAGTGAGAGCAGTGATATTGGTCCCGTAACGCCACGGCGAATGGGGATCGCCTCCGCGATCCGAGAACCGATGATGCTTCCGGTGATCAGCAACCCAGCGAACCACCGGTCCTTGTATGGCCATGCTCCCAGCTATCGCAAGCACCACTTGCACCCAACGCTGCGCGCGAAAGGCACGATGTGTGAAGAAGCGGTGGAATCCGACCGTCACCCCGTGACCCGTGATGACGTACAGGGCGCATGCAATGACGACTTCGTGCCATCCGAGCCCCCAACCCCAGAGGACTGGCACAGCCACGATCAGGGCTGCGAACGGCACCGCGATGAACAGAGCGAGAGCCACCTGTTGCCAAACTGTCTTGACATCCAAGGCGTTCCCATCGCCGAGTGAATCAGGATCCGTCCGGACGCTGATGACGGCGGTGCTTTCGGCCACCAGCCACCCTAACCCAGCTCCTGCCAGACCCTGCCTCCCCTCCAACCCTCGCCGCATGCGACAGCAGTGGCTGGCGTCACCCCGTCGCCGGCTTGATGTCAGCCCGGCGGCACTTTGGTGACACCCGCGATCGGGTCATCCGATCGGTCGCGTGGAGCCCTCAGAGCCGGACCGACACCGATCGATCGAGATCGGCCGGAGCTGTCCGCGACAAGAGGATCACCCCCATGGCCATGACGCAGAAGGCCAAGCCCGCGACGGCTTTCTGGGCCACGCTCACAGTGAATCGCTCATCGAAGATCCAGACGCTCAACGCGATTGCGACGGCTGGGTCGACCACGACGATCAGAGGCTGGGACACACTCAATGGGCCGCTGTGCAACGCGGCTTGTTGGAGTACCGAACCAATGACCCCCGTGGCAATCAACGCGTACAGGGGCCAATGCGCGAGCGTGCCCAAGAGTCCCGATGCTGCGAGTACGTCAGTTGTCGCCTTGATGAAGCTGGCCATCAGGGCCCATGTGATCGAAGCCGCGGTCGCGTAGAGCGCGGCCCGGCGCACGGGAGATCCCCAACGCGCCAAGAAGGCCAGAACGACGACCGCGCCGCCGAAGAAGGCCAACGCGGAGACCCAATCAGCGGTATCTGGCTGCAAATGGCCGCCGTGAGGCTCGGCCGCGGTCAGGAAGACGGCAAGAGCCGCACACGTAATGACAGACCCGGTCCATGCCAGCTTGGCGACTTGCTGGTGGACCCACAATCGGCGCAGCACGAGGGCGAAGACCAACTCTGTGACGAGGAGGGGTTGGACGATCGCGAGTTGCCCGGCGTGAAGCGCAACCGCCTGAAAGGCAAATCCTCCAGCTGCCGCGACCCAGCCGAGGAGCCAGAGGGGTTGGCGAATCAGGTACGTGAGGAGCTTCCAGCCACCGTGCTTGCTGGCCGCACCGATGCTGGCCGCATGCTGGGTCATGAGGTGCACCGCATTGGCCAGAGCGGCAGCCAGAGCGAAGGTGACCGTGATGGTCACTGCGAGCTTGCCGATCGAGCCCTACGGTGCGAACCCATCGCAGGATTCTGGACTTTGGAGGAAGCAAGATCCAGCTATCGAGAAAATAGATGATCCTCGGGCCAATCGGAGCTGTCCCAGGACGCCGGCACTGAGATGGGCGGACGCCGCCCTAGAAATTTTCGAGCTGAGCCTCCCGCATAGGTCCGAAGTCGTGCACCCAGTCCCCGGCAAAAAATGGAGCTTCGATCGGACAGAGGTCACGGCCGGAGGAAGTCGAAGACGAGGGCTGATTCAGAGGCGTCACCGACCCACACCGCCAGACATTCGTCGCGCAGGTCCATGTGGGCGGGATGTTCCTCGTAACCCTTGCGCGCGTCCTCGCTCTCGAAGACCGTGTAAAGGATGTAGTTGTAGCCCCGCGCCATCTCCTCGAAGCTGTCGAGGCTGCCGAACGTGTCTCTGTCCTCGTGGCCGAGCTCGGGCACATAGAGAGGGGCGAGAAGTGCCTCCGTGCACCCCGGAACGGTCTCTTTGAACCGCTCGATCTTCTCCGCCGCGCGCCGCAACATCACGGAATCGGCATCCGGCTTGACCTTCCAAAGACCCATGTGAACGACCTGCATGCGAACCAAGCTCGCACGGCGACAACGCTCCTAACAAGGAACGGCCGTGTGCGATCGGATGTCAGCTCGTTGACGGGCCGAGCCTCTCGGTGCCGGCTCTCGGTTCTACGTGTCGGACGTTGCGACAAGCGATCCGATGTGCCGCTCGGGAGGTGATGCCAGGAGCGGCACGACGTGCTCCACCATCCAGGGCGACCCGACCTCGGATGCGACTCTGTCGAGGACCTCGGGGGTGTCGCCCGTGATGATCAGAATGAAGTGGTCCGGTCCCACCTGAACGACGTGGAGCGCACGAAATCCATCGATTTTCCGGGCTCGCGGCACGACTTCCCCTTCAGCGCGAGCGAACAGATCTGTATCAGGTGGTTCCCGGAAGTGCAGGTGGTTGACGACCGCAGCGGGCATTTCCTCACCCTAACGGGGGTGGAGGCTCCGGCTCCTGCGCCGGCGCGGGGTGCCCGCCGCTCGTGCGGACGGCTCGCGAGAATGTGACGTGCCGTTGTCCCGCCGGGTCAAGCGTTGGTGGTCGGCCGCCGCTCTCGCGCTCGTCGCGATCGTCGCGTCCGTCACCACGTACGCCGCGACGTCCGGCTCGCCGCCTCGTGCCACCTCGAGGGGCTCGGTTCATGTTGCAGCTTCGGCACCTTCACACCGGCCGCGCCCGGCGTCGACGACGCGACCGACGAGTCAGCCGGCCCGTCCGCCCGCGCCCTCCACGACGACGTCGACCACCTTTGCGCCGGTTGCGCTCGCCGGCTGTCCCGTGCCGCCGCACCCCCCGCTGCCGCCCTCTCCCTCGCCCTGGCACCCGGCCACCCTGGTGACGTCGCTGCCGGCCGTCACCGCGCCGGCCCACTGGACATCGCATCTCGCGGCCCTCGCGGGCAAGGGCATGTGGATCTGGGAGTGGGCCAGCACCGACGGCGGAAATGCCGACGCCATCGTGCAGCAGGCCGTCTCGGCGGGGCTGCACCAACTGTGGATCCGGGTGGGCGACTCCCAGAACGGCTTCTACGGCGCCCAGGAGCTCGCCGCACTCGTCCCCGTCGCCCATGCCCACGGCATCGAAGTCATCGCATGGGGCTTCCCCTATCTCTGGGACCCCGTCGGCGATGCCCAGTGGACAACGCAGGTCCTCGATTGGCGCAGCCCCGACGGCGAGCAGATCGACGGCTACAGCGCCGACCTCGAGCAGTCGACCGAGGGGGTGATGATGAGCGCCCAGCGCGCTGCCGTCTACCTCGAGCTCGTGCGGCAGGCCGCGGGCAGCCGTCTCGTCGTAGCGACGGTCTACCCGCCCAGTGACACCAACTGGGACGGCGGCTACCCATACGCGGCGATGGCACCGTACGTCGACGCGTTCGCCCCGATGGTGTACTGGGAGTGCACCGACCCCGGTTCCGACGCGGCCACCGACGTCGGCCGCCTCCTCACCCTCCGGCCCGTGCACGTGATCGGCGAGGCCTTCAACTTCTCCGACGAGGGCGGGCGGGCGGTGTCACCGAGCGGGGCGGAGATCTCCGAATTCCTGAGCGCCAGTCAGCATGCAGGCGCGCTCGGCGCGTCGTTCTGGGTCTGGCAGGAGGCAACGTCGGAGGAGTGGTCGACGCTGGGCGGTTTCTCCTGGAGCACGCGCTGACGTCGTGATCGACCCTCGGTCGTCGGGCCCACCTGGGAGTAGGTTTACCTGCGGAAAGTGGTGCCATACAGGGTTTCGGGAGGCTCTCGGTGGACAGGTTGACGCTGTCGGAGCTGGTGGCGCGTAGCGGGGTCCCAGCCAGCACCATCCACAACTACCGGCGGCGCGGGCTCATCCCCCCGCCGACCCGCGTGGCGCAGAACCGGTTTTCCTACGACGAGAGCCACCTCGAGGCGCTGCTGGCCATCCGCTCGCACACGGCCTCCCTGGAGCCCGAGCACCGGGAACGCATCGTCGCCGTGGCGATCGATGCGTTCAAGACACGCAGCTACAGCGAGGTCACCGTCAGCGACATCGCGGACGCGGCCCACATGGCGAAGGGCAACGTCTATCGATATTTCGACTCGAAGGAAGACCTCCTCACGGCCGCGATCGAAACGCTCCTCGAGAAGACGGACGAGCGCTTCACGGCCGCCGTCGACGCGCTCGGCGGCCCCGCGGGGGTCCGCGGCGACGAGGAGAAGGCGACACTGATGTTCGGGTACCTCGTCGCCGACGTGCTGCCCATGCTGCTCGAGCTCGGCGCGCGGGCCGCCAAGGGGCACGAGCCGAGCGCCGACCTGGCCCGAAGAGTGCTGAGGACGCTCGCCGAGACGGCAGGACGCCCGTTCACGGGTCCGGACGCGCCGGTGGAAGAGGCGATCGACGCCGGCCTGAAGCTCATCGAGAGCGCGTTCGCCACGGTCCTGGCGTGGTCCGTCGGGCCGGACTGGCCGCCCGACGACATGCCGGCGGGCACCATCCCCGACGTCTGAGCGACACCCCCGCCGGGTGGCTCCGGCACGCGACCCATCACGCTTGACAGAGGGCGCGCGATCGCGTACAAGTTGTGACTCTGCAGTCACTCACTTGCACACAGGTTGCCCTCGCGGACCGGGCCCGCGGCGAGAACTTTACCGTGGCCTCGCGCGTCCTGCCCCGGGGCGTGCGCCGGCATCTCCTGGGCTTCTACGCCTTCGCCCGCTTCGTCGACGAGATCGGCGACACCTACGAGGGAGACCGCCTTGCCGCCCTCGACGAGGTCGAGGCGCAGGTGGTCGCCGTGCTGGACGACCAGGACCTGGAGGGCGCGCTGCCCGTCGTGGCGACGGCCGTCCGGTCGGTCTCAGAGCTCGGCGCCGACGCCAAGCCACTCTTCGATCTGATCGCCGCCAACCGCCAGGACCAGTCCGTCTGCGCCTACGACACCTTCGACGACCTCCTCGCCTACTGCGCCCTCTCCGCCAACCCCGTCGGACGCCTCGTCCTGGCGGCGTTCAAAGCCTCGGATGAGGCCCGGTTCGCCTGGTCCGACTCCATCTGCACGGGCCTGCAGCTCGCCGAACACTGGCAGGACGTCGCAGAGGACGCATCCGCCGGCCGCGTCTACCTCCCTCGCGAAGACCTGGACCGTTTCGGAGTCGACCCGTCGACGCTCTCCGCCGGGCCGCCGGCCGGTGGCGCCCTGCGCGCCCTCATGGTCTTCGAGGTGGCCCGGGCACGTGGTTGTCTCGACCGCGGGCGACCCCTGATCGCCGCGTTGGAGGGCTCTGCTCGCTGGGCGGTCGCCGGCTTCTGGGGCGGCGGGCACGCGGCGCTCGACGGAATCGCCCAGCGCGGGTTCGACGTGCTCAGCGGCACGGCGCATCGCTCCCGCCTCCGGACCGTGACCCGCGCCCTGACCGCCGTCGTCGCGGCACACGGGGCGCAGCCCGGCGAGTTGGCCGCGTGAGCACCGTCGACGTCGACGCGGCCTATCTGGCCTGCGAGCACATCACGCGCACCGAAGCCCGGAACTTCAATTACGGCATCAAGCTCCTGCCCAAGGAGAAGCGACGCGCCATGTGCGCCCTCTATGCCCTCGCCCGGCGGATCGACGACATCGGCGACGGCGACCTGCCGGAGCCCGAGAAGCTCGCGGGCCTGGCCCGGGTGCGGAAGGACGTCGCGTCGCTCGCGGATCGTGTCGACGGCGCCGACGCTGTTCTGGTGGCGGTGGCCGACGTCTGCCGGCACTACCCCATTCCCCTCGCGGCACTGGACGAGCTCATCGACGGCTGCGAATTGGACGTGCAGGGCACGACGTACGAGACCTTCGACGACCTGGTCGCCTACTGCCGGCGGGTTGCCGGCACCGTCGGTCGCCTGAGCCTCGCCGTGTACGGCTGCGCCGACCACGACCAGGCCACGGCGCTGGCTGACGACCTGGGCGTGGCGCTGCAGGTCACCAACATCCTCCGCGACATCGTCGAGGACCACCAGCAGATGGGCCGCGTCTATCTGCCGGCCGCCGACCGGGATCGCTTCGGCGTCCCGGCCGACCTGAGCGGCCCACTCGACGCTCTGGTCGCCCTGATCGCGTTCGAGTCCGTCCGCGCCGAGGAGTGGTACCAGCGGGGCCTGCAGCTTCTGCCGATGTTGGACTGGCGGTCGCGCGCCTGCACCGCCGCCATGGCTGGCATCTACCGGCGTCTGTTGACTGCGATCCAGCGCGACCCCGCCGCGGTGCTCCAGGGTCGGCTGTCGCTTCCGGCCTGGCAGAAGGCGGGCGTCGCCGTACGCGCCCTGGCAAAGGGCGAGCCGTGAGCGATCGCCCCCACGTCGCCGTCGTCGGCGGCGGCCTGTCCGGCCTGGCCGCCGCGCTCGAATGTGCCGACGCCGGCGCACGGGTCACGCTGGTCGAACGGCGCCAGCGACTCGGAGGATTGACCTGGTCCTTCGAACACGACGGGCTGCACATCGACAACGGCCAGCACGTCTTCCTCCGTTGCTGTCGCGAATATGTGTCCTTCCTCGATCGCATCGGAGCGGCTCACGACGTCACGTTGCAGGAGCGGCTCGACATTCCGGTGGTCGCTCCGGGGCCATCGGGGTCACCCCCGAAAGTCGGTCGTCTGCGCCGGTCCGGGCTGCCCGCACCCTTGCAGCTGGCGGGGTCGCTGTTGCGCTACCCGCACCTGCCGCTGGCCCGGCGGCTGCAATTGGGTCGTGCCATGAACGCCCTGCGCCGGCTGCGCCTCGACGACCCGACGTTGGACGACGTCACGTTCGGCGACTGGTTGCGCGCGCACGGGCAGTCCGAGGCGGCGGTCGCCACCGTGTGGGACCTCATCACCGTCCCCACCGTGAACCTGCCGGCGGCCGAGGCGTCGCTCGCGCTCGCGGCCATGGTGTTCAAGACCGGGCTCCTCGAGGACGCTGCCGCGGCCGACATCGGGTGGAGCCGGGTTCCGCTCGGAGCGCTGCACGGCGCACGCGCTTCGGTCGCGCTGGCCGAGGCGGGTGTCGCGGTCCGCCTCGGCGCGCGGGTCGAGGCGGTCCGGCCCGTTCCGGGCGGCGGGTTCGCCGTCGGCGACCTGCACGCCGATGCGGCGGTCGTCGCCCTCCCACACCAGGAGGCGGCACACGTGCTCCCGCCGGGCGCGGTCGCCCACCAGTCCCGCCTCGCCGAACTGGGTGATTCGTCGATCGTCGACGTCCACCTTTTCTACGACCGTCCGGTCACCCGTTGGCCGCTGATGGCTGCCGTGCACTCGCCGATCCAGTGGGTGTTCGATCGGACCGAGTCGTCGGGCCTCACGACCGGTCAATACCTGGCCGTGTCCATCTCTGCGTCGGACGACCTGTTCGCAGAACGGCCCGACGCGCTGGCGCGTCGCATCGGTGCCGCTCTCGAGCGGCTGCTTCCATCGGCGCACGAGGCGCGCGTCGTTGACTCGCTCGTCACGAAAGAACGCCGGGCGACGTTCCGAGCCGTTCCAGGCACCGCCCCGCTGCGACCGGTCGCCCGCACCTCGCTCCCTTGTCTGGCCGTGGCGGGTGCCTGGACCGACACGGGGTGGCCGGCGACCATGGAGGGGGCGGTGCGGAGCGGGCGGGCGGCAGCACGCGACGTATTCGGCGGACTGCAAAGGATCCCCGTCACAAAGGAGGTGGCGTGACCGCGCCCACACATGTCCCCGACATCCTCACCCGCTGCCGGCAGTCGATCGACCCGGTCCTTGCCGCCGCGGTCGAGACGCTGTCCCCCGAGCTGTGCCAGATCGCCCGCTATCACCTCGGGTGGTCGGACGCCGAGGGCCACCCCGTCGCGGCACCCCGCGGCAAAGGCATCAGGCCGGCCCTTGCGCTGTTGGGCACCCGGGCGGTCGGGGCCGGCGTCGAGGTCGGTATCCCGGGCGGCGTCGCGGTCGAGCTCGTCCACAACTATTCGCTGATCGTCGACGACGTCATCGATCTCGACACCGAGCGCCATCACCGGCCAACAGTCTGGACGCTCTTCGGAGTGAGCCACGCCATCATCGCGGGCGAGGCGTTGCAGGTGCTGGCAAACCAGGTCCTGCTCGAGACACCGTCAGAGATCGGAGCGGCCGCATCAGCGGCCTTGGCCGCGGCCACGACTGAGATGATCGCCGGCCAGTCCGACGACATCGCGTTCGAGCGACGCCGCGACATCAGCATCGATCAGTGCGTTGCCATGTCGACAGCCAAGACCGGGGCGCTGCTCGGATGCGCCGCGTCGATCGGGGCAATCCTCGCCGGCGCGCCGGGGGACGCGGTGGAGGCCCTGCGCGACTACGGCAGGTTGCTGGGCCTGGCCTTCCAGGCGGTCGACGACCTCCTCGGGATCTGGGGTGACCCGGCACAGACCGGAAAACCCCAGGGCAGCGACCTCCGGCAGCGCAAGAAGTCAATGCCGATCGTCTACGCACTCGGTGCTGACGGTCCCGAGGCCGAGGAGTTGCAGTCCATCATCCTGGGGCCCGCAGAGACCGCTGACTCTCGCCCTTCGCTCTCGGCGAAGGAGGTCGCCCGCGCGACGCGCCTGATCGAAGCAGTCGGCGCGCGGGAGTGGACCGTCACGGAAGCCAAGTCGAACCTGGACGCAGCCCTGGGTGCGCTCGAGCGCGTGCCCCTGGCCGACGACGCGCACAGGGAACTCGCCGACATCGCGGTGTTCGTGGTCGAGCGCGAGTCGTGACGGCCGTCACCGACGCGGCTCGGACGCGGACGGCGAACGAAACCCTCGACGCGGCCCGCAACCGCCTTCTTGCCCAGCAGACGCCGCAGGGGTGGTGGAAGGCCGAGCTGGAGACGAACGTCACGATGGACGCGGAAGACCTCATGCTGCGCCACTTCCTCGGCCGTCTCGAGCCGGAACTGGCGTCGGCGACCGCGCGTTGGATCCGGTACAACCAGCGACCCGACGGCACCTGGGCGACGTTCTTCGGCGGGCCGCCCGACCTCTCGGCCACCGTCGAGGCGTATGTGGCGTTGCGCCTGGCGGGCGATGCAAGCGACGCCGCCCACATGGAGGCCGCCGCCGGCTGGGTCCGTGCGCACGGCGGCATCGCCGGGACACGCGTCTTCACCAGGATCTGGCTGGCGATGGTCGGCCGGTGGGACTGGGAGTCCCTGCCGGTTCTGCCGCCTGAGATCATGCTGCTCGGGCCGAAGGTCCCCCTCAACATCTACGACTTCGCGTGCTGGGCGCGCCAGACGGTCGTCGCACTGAGCGTGGTCATGGCCTTCCGGCCCGAGCGTGCGCTGCCGTTCGGTCTCGACGAGCTGCATGCGCCCGGCCGGCCCGTGCCGCGCCACTCGCTGCGTACGCGCGCGGGCCTCTTCGAAGGCCTCGACCGGATCCTGCACCGCTACGAGCGCTTGCCGGCATGGTTCAGGCCCCGGGGCGCGCTGCGACGGGTCGCCCTGGCGAAGGCCGAACGCTGGATCCTCCAGCGCCAGGAAGCGGACGGGCTCTGGGGCGGGATCCAGCCACCGGTCGTCTACTCCATCATCGCCCTGCACCTCTTGGGCTATCCGGCGGACCATCCGGTGCTGCGCGCCGCCTTCGACGGGCTGGAGACGTTCACCATTCACGACGAGAAGGGCCGGCGCCTCGAGGCATGCCAGTCCCCCGTGTGGGACACCGCCTTGTCCGTGGTCGCGCTGGCCGATGCCGGCGTGCCGGCCGACCACCCGGCCCTGCACGCAGCCCGTGACTGGCTCGTGGACGAAGAGATCCGGGTGCGCGGCGACTGGTCGGTGCGGCGCCCGAATCTGGCGCCCGGCGGATGGGCGTTCGAATTCGAGAACGACACCTACCCCGACATCGACGACACCGCCGAGGTTGTCCTGGCTTTGCGTCGCACGGCGCCATCGCCTGCCGCCGACGCGGCCTGCGATCGTGCCGTGCGCTGGACCCTTGGCCTGCAGTGCCGCGAGGGTGGATGGGCTGCCTTCGACGCCGACAACGACAGCGAGCTCGTCGCGGCGCTGCCGTTCTGCGACTTCGGCGAGGTCACCGACCCCCCCTCGGCCGACGTCACCGCCCACGTCATCGAGATGCTCGCTCCGGAGCAGACGGATCCCGTCGCCCTCTCTCGTGCGGTGCAGTGGCTCTGGGACCAGCAGGAAGCCGACGGGTCGTGGTTCGGGCGCTGGGGCGTCAACTACGTGTACGGGACCGGGGCCGCCGTGCCCGCGCTGGTGGCGGCGGGCGCCAGTCCGGCCGACCCGCGGATCCTGCGCGCCGTCGCCTGGCTCGAGGAGCACCAGAACGAGGACGGCGGGTGGGGTGAGGATGTCCGCTCGTACGTGGATCCGGCATGGCGCGGGCGCGGCGAGTCGACCGCGTCGCAGACGGCCTGGGCCCTCCTAGCTTTGTTGGCGGCCGGCCGCTCGGAGACCGGTGCGGTGACCCGCGGCATCGATTGGCTCGTGCGGAATCAGGCAGAGGACGGCGGCTGGGACGAGCCGTGGTTCACCGGCACCGGCTTCCCCTGGGACTTCTCGATCAACTACCACCTCTACCGCCTGGTGTGGCCGGTCATGGCCCTCGGCCGGTACCTCGCGTCGTGAGCGCGGCGACGACACCGGCGGGCGGCGGCCCGCGCGTGCTGCTGGCAGGGCCGCGCTCGTTCTGTGCCGGCGTCGAGCGGGCCATCGAGACGGTCGAACGCGCCATCGACCGCTTCGGCGCCCCCGTATACGTCCGGCGCCAGATCGTCCACAACCGCCACGTGGTCTCGGACCTCGAAGCACGGGGTGCGGTGTTCGTCTACGAGCTCGACGAGGTGCCCGACGGCGCGACCGTGGTCTTCTCGGCGCACGGCGTGGCGCCGGAAGTGCGCGACGTCGCACGATCCCGGGCCATGCGGGTGGTCGACGCGACCTGTCCGCTCGTGGCCAAGGTCCATCACGAGGTCCACCGCTTCACGAGACAGGGCTACCAAGTGCTGCTGATCGGGCGCCGCGGGCACGACGAGACCGAGGGGACCATGGGCGAGGTCGACGGGATGACCCTCGTCGAGACCCCGGAGGACGTGGCCTCGCTGGAGGTCGACGATCCGGAGAAGGTTGCTTACATCACCCAGACCACCCTTTCCCCTCGTGACGTCGCCGGCGTCGTCGACGCGTTGTCGGCGCGCTACCCCGCTCTCGTCGGTCCGCACTCGGCCGACATCTGCTACGCCACCCAGAACCGGCAGGAAGCCGTCGTCGCCATGGCCGGCGAGTGCGACGTCATCATCGTCGTCGGCTCCGGCAACTCGTCCAACGCCGCCCGCCTGGTCGAGGTGTCGGCGCGTGCCGGCTGCGCCGCCGTGCTCGTCGAGGACGAGACGCAGCTCGACGCTGCACCCATGCTCCATGACGCCCACACTGTGGGCGTCACCGCTGCCGCGTCGACGCCCCCGGCCGTGGTGGCCCGCGTGGTGGACGCCCTCCGCCCGTCCTCGGTGGAGGAGCGTGTGCTCCGCACAGAAAAGGTCAACTTCCCCCTACCTTCGGAGGTCCGTTAAATGCCCATCCCATTGCGTCAGAGCCTCAAGATCGGGGCGTACCTGGCGAGACAGAAGCTGGCCGGCCGGAAGCAATTTCCCCTGATCGTCGAGCTCGAACCGCTCTTCGCGTGCAATCTCGAATGCAACGGTTGCGGAAAGATCCAGTTCCCGACCGAGGTCCTGCGCAAGCGCCTGAGCGTGGAGCAGGCCGTGGCGGCCATCGAGGAGTGCCGGGCCCCCATGGTCTCCATCGCCGGCGGGGAGCCCCTGCTGCACCCCCAGATCGACGAGATGACGCAGGCGCTGCTCGACCGCGGCCGGTACGTCTACCTCTGCACGAATGCGCTGCTGCTCGAGCGTCGGCTCGACCGGTTCAAGCCGCATCCGAGGTTCAGCTGGGTCGTCCACATCGACGGCCTGCGCGAACGGCATGACGAATCGGTGAGCAGGGCGGGGACCTTCGACAAGGCGGTCGCCGCGATCAAGGCGGCGAAGGCGAAGGGCTTCCGGGTCACGACCAACACGACGTTCTTCTCCACCGACTCGCCCCACACGGTCCGCGAGGTGCTCGACTTCCTCAACGACGACCTGAAGGTGGATCAGATGATGATCTCCCCCGGCTACGCCTACGAGAAGGCGCCGGACCAGGTGCATTTCCTGAGCACGAGGACATCGAACACGCTCTTCGCCGATGCGTTCGCCGACGGACGCCGGAAGCGCTGGCGTCTCAACCACAGCCCCCTGTTCCTCGACTTCCTCGAGGGCAAGGTCGACTTCCAGTGCACGCCCTGGGGGATCCCGAGCTACTCGGTGTTCGGCTGGCAGCGCCCGTGCTACCTGATGGCCGACGGCTACACCGAGACCTACAAGGAGCTGATCGAGACGACCGACTGGGACCAGTACGGACGCGGACGCGACAAGCGTTGTGCCAATTGCATGGCCCACTGTGGCTACGAACCCACCGCCGTGCT
>DATAYX010000383.1:0-17240 GCA_036272355.1 Acidimicrobiales bacterium | reverse complement strand
TCGACAGGTTCACGAGCGCGGGCATCCCCGAAGACCACGTCTCGTTCGAGCGCGACACCTTCACCTTCGTGCACCCGGGCCCGTCGTCGGAATTCCTGGCTGACTTCCGCGACTTCTACGGGCCGACGATGAACGCCTACGCGGCGGCAGCTGCCGACGGCCGCCAGGAGGAGCTGCAAAGCAAGCTCGAGGCGCTGTTCGCCGAGCACAACACGAGCCCCAACAAGGAATCGACCTCGATTGCGGCCACGTTCCTGCGCGTGACCGTCACCCGCTAGGTCGATGCGACCCCCGGCGGAATTCGCGCGACCGCCGAAACGGTCGCTGGGCGCTTTCTAGAGACGACTGAACGGGCCGTCTCAGAGCTGGCGTCACTGTTCGGGGACGCTTCCCGGGAGCGTCAGTTTGCGACGGCGAATTGTGCGGAAGTTGGACAACGGACGCTAAACCCATTGTCAGATCGGGCCGTGGGTATCTAGGAACGAATTCACGAGGCGGCAGCCGGTTCTACCTGGTCGCGGAGATCCGGGCAATGCCAGACGGTCCCCATTGACCATGAACGTAACGACCGGCACGCTCGAACCACAGATCGCACGAAAGGCAGATCGCCGGGTGCCAGCGGCCGACCGGTCCAGTCCGGCTGCAGTTGGGAGCCGTTCGCCTCGCCTGAGCCGTGGGCAGTGGGCCCTCCTCTACGGGTCCTTCCTGATCAGCGTGGGGCTCACGTTCGACGTGACATCGGACGACCCGCTCATCACGTTGCGGTACGCGGCCAACGTGGTGCAGGGCTACGGGGCGGTGTTCAACTCAGGCCAGCACGTCGAGGGCTTCACCAGCCCCCTCCACCTGATCTTCGTCATCGGCGCCTACCTGGTACCAGGCGGCCACGAGTTGTTGAAGGTGAAGTTGCTCTCCCTGGTATTCGGTGCATTGTCACTCGCGGTCGCGACCCGTCTCCTCCCTGCCGCGAGGCTTCCGCGATGGGGCGTGAACGTTGCGCTGGTGTTGCTCGGTGGCAGCTGGTCGCTCGCGGTGACCTCGGCAAACGGGCTCGAGACGACGCTCGCCTGTTTCTTGACCACGCTGGTTCTCGTCGAGCTGGTGAGCGGACGCGCGATGGAGAAGCCGCTCGTCGCCGGGTTGGCAGGCGCCGGCCTAGTGGCGGTACGCCCCGAAGGGATCTTCGTCACCGGTTGTCTCGTCCTCGTCTCGGCGATACTCGAGCCACGGGCGATGCCGCTGTGGCGGCGCTGCAGGTGGTTCATCGGCGCGCTCGCAGCACAAGTCCTCATAGAGGTGGCGCGCTTGGCCTATTACGGCCAGTTGCTACCCAACACCTACTACGCCAAGCGCGGAGCCTTGGGGGCCGACGTGCACACCGGAGTCGTCTACTTGGCCAGACTCCAACCCGGCGTTCCCGAACTCTTGTTCCTGGTGCAGGTCGGCATCGTGGCCGTCGGGGCGTGGGCTCTGGCCCGCGGGCCGCTGCCCGAACGGCGCTGGCTCTACGCGTCGGTGGCCGTGGTTGCGCAGGTGCTCGCGATCATCGAGACGGGCGATGACTGGATGCAGGGCGACCGGTTCTTCGCCCCCGTAGCGCTCGTAGTTGCCATTCTTCTGACCCGGGGGGTGGTGACCCTGACCGATGGGGCGAGAAGGCGGTGGTACTCCCGCTCGCGTGGACTCTTCGTGGCGATCTGCGCGGGCATGTGGCTCGTGATCGCGCTAGGGGTGATCATGCCATTCGTAGAGTTTCACGATCCGGTCTGGGAGTCCCACGGGCGCTTCGACGAGGCATCGCTCGTCGCCTCAGGGGGTTACGGGAGACTCAGCAGCGTCGCTTGGCCTGACGGGGCGGCGATGCTTCGCTGCGTTCCTTCTGGATCGCTCGTTGCCTACAGCGAGATCGGCTTCGTCGGCTACGAACGACCTGACCTTCGCATCCTTGACACGCGAGGACTCACCGATGCGACCATCGCGCACGACGCCCCCGCTGCCGAGAAGGCGGCGCCCGGCGTGATCGAACTCGATTGGGACAATCCCCACTCGGCGGTCGGTGCCCGCATCCTCACGGCGAAGCCCCTTGCTGTCCTCAGCTTCGACCACGAACCGGGAAGGGCTCTGGGCCGTACTGTCCTCGACGGGTCCTACGTGCTCGTGGCGCAGCGGAAGGTCGGGAACCTGCCCGACTTATCTGGGTCTCCTCACGTGCTCTATCTCTACGAACGGGCGAGCGAGGTGGAGCGGGGTGTCCGGGTCGCGTGTTCTCAAGCAGGGCCGCCGGCCTGATGATTCCCGTCTGAGCCACCAGCGGTTCGACTCTCGTGAACTGCCCAGACGCCGGGTCGTAGTAGCCGTTTACTGGTGAGCCGACGACCGTTTCGGGTCAGCCTTTCAGGCGCGTTATTAGGTCACCGAACATCCCTTATGTGCCTGCTCGAGACTTCCAATCGATCCGACGTTCCTGGGCGCGCTACGAGGCCGGGAATACCTGAGCGGTTGTCCGTTCCGGTTGATCCGAAATTCTGGGCCTCTGACCAGGCCATTACGCGGTGGAGGTGAAGGGACTCGAACCCTCGGCCTCTACATTGCGAACGTAGCGCTCTACCAGCTGAGCTACACCCCCGCGGCCATCAGGATACCCGGGCGTTCCCGAGGCCCCGGAAGCGCCAGGCCAGGGCGGATGACGGTCTAGCGGGCGGCCGCCTGGGGCTCCTCGAACGGCTCGTCGTCGTCCCACGCACCGGGATAACCGGCGCTCGCCGGATCGATGTATCCGACCGCGTCGACACCCGCTTCGGAACGCCGCGCGCCGCGCCGGCGCCGTTCCTCCTTGACCTCGTTCGCGTACGCCATGAGCCCGAGGAGCGCGAGTGCGGGCAGCCCCGTCAGCGCGGTGAAGACCCACGTCAGGTGCATGCCGGGCAACAGTCCGATGATGAACGTGGACAACGCGACGCCCCCCAGACAGCGCAGCAGGACGCTGAAGCGGCGACGGGCCTGGTCGCGGCGGAGGTCGCGCAGGTCGGCACCCATTTCGGGCAGACAGACGGTCTCGGGCCGGTCCAGCACGCCGATCCGCTCGTAGTGGCAACCCTCGTCGTCGTCAACATCGGCCGCCGACGCGTCCTCGGTCGGTCGCAACAGGACGAGCTTGGGACGCGAGTTGTCCGGCATCGGCGCGGCTTCTGGCCCGGGCGGACCGCCCGGAAGGGCCGTGTGGAGCCGGTATGCGGGCGCGACGGTCTTCGGGCCAGCGTGCTCGAGCAGCTGGAGCTGATGATGGAAACTCTCGATCGACCCGGCACCTTGTCGTTCGCCGAACCGTCGCCAAACGCTCGGAGCCAGGACTACCACCCATAGCACTGCTACGAGTCCTAGCAAGATCACAATCGCCACTCCCCGACGACCTACCTTCGCTCTTCTCTAAAAAGCCTATTGAGCAGCTCTTTAGAATTGGTGGATGGTGGGGAAATGCACAGCGCCGACCTCGTCGGCACTTCTCCGCTCTCCCCGATTTGTACCAACCTCGTCACGCCGATTCAAGGGATTTCTTCCGGTCCTGCTCACGAGCGGCGCGTCACGCCGGGATCGCCCGGCTCCACCACCTTCCGTCGCTGCTGCCGACCGCGACGTCGACGTCGAAGCAGGCCGACACGTGTTGCGATGTGATGACATCCCCGAGCGGCCCGGCCGAGATGAGGCGCCCGGCGCGCATGAGGCCCGCATGGGTGAACCCGGGCGGGATCTCCTCGCAGTGGTGTGTCACCAGGACCACCGGAGGACTGCCAGCGTCCGAAGCCAGAGTGCGCAGCCGCAGGAGGAGGCGTTCGCGGGCGCCGAGGTCGAGGCCCGCGAACGGCTCGTCGAGCAGCACGAGCTCGGGTTCGCTCATCAACGCGCGCGCCAGGAGCACCTGTTGGCGCTCGCCTTCTGAGATCACCCCGAAGGACCGGTCGGCGACCCCCCGGACGCCTCCCTGAGCCAGCAGCAGATCCGCCTTCTCCCAATCCGCCGCCGCGTAGGTGTGCCACCACGTCTCGAGGGCGCCGTAGCGGCCGCTGGCCACGACCTCGCGCGCCGTGACGTCGGCGCGCAGTTGCCGTGTCACCGAGCCACTGACCAGAGCGACGCGCGGGCGGAGGGTGCGCACGTCGACACGGCCCAGCTCCGATCCCAACACCTCGACCCGCCCCGAGGTCGGCCACAACCGCGCCCCGGCGACTTGCAGCATGGTGGTCTTGCCCGAACCGTTCGGTCCGAGCACGACCCAGCGTTCGCCGCGGTTGACTTGCCAGTCGACGCCGTTGAGCACCGGGACGCCCTCGCGCCGGACCGTGACGCCGCGCAGCGCCACGGCGGGTCTGTCGTTCACCCCACGGCGTGATCGGACGCAAGCCGTCGGCCGACGCGCCCGATGAGACCCGAGCAGCACTGGACCCAGGTCCGTTCGCCGGCCAGCCACAGCCAGATCTCCCGCCGGTAGCCCACGACCACCTGTGCCAACTCGTCCTCGGTCATGCCGGCAGAGGACAACGACCGCCAACGCGACCAGAGCCACGGCGCCAATCCGTCGGCCGCGGTCAGGACCTCCTCGAGGTCACGGCCCTCACCGACGACGGCGTCGGTCCAGACCTCGGCGCGGGCCACCGGCTCGTCCGGAAGGTGCAGACCCGGGACGACGCTCATGCTCAACGGCGGATGAACACGGGCTGGCGGTCCGTGCCGTCGTACCCGCGCACGTGCTCCTCGAAGTCGATGAAGAGCGGCGCGTCGGGGTCGAGCTTGCGTTGCAACGAGCGGTTGGCGATCTTCTTGTCCAGGGCATCCAGCCGCAGCAGGGCGGCCGGATCGTCCAACCCGCGCACGTCGAGCTTGGCCCTCGCGGCCTGGAAGGCGAGCCGCCCCCGCTCGGTCCGGATCAGCACACTGGTCCACCCGGTCATAGAGCCCACGCTCCCGACGGAGATGTCAGCGGAGCGGCCGAGGAAGTCGGCACACTCGTCGCACCCCTTCAACGCCGCGCCATGGAAGTCCTTCACCGGTTCGTCGACCGCGAGTTCACCGTCGCGGTACTCGACGATCATGCGTCCGTGGATGACGTCCATCTTCGACACGCGGTCGAGGTCCACGCCGCGTTTGTCACGGAGCTCGCGCAGCGTCAAGGCCTCGTAGTCGAAGTTCTTCGTGCACATCAGCGCGATGGACAGCACGACCGCATCGATCCGGTGGGCGCCGGTCGGCCAGCGCCGTGCCTGCATGGCCCGCAGGCCCTGCACCTCGCAGGGCGTGCCGACGACCGCGATACGGGGCTTCGGCGGCAGGCTGTACCTCGAGAGGTCGAGCTCGGCGAGCGCCATGGTCTGGTTGTAGAAGCTGCCCGACGCGGCACGGATCTCCTCCGCGCTCGTCGCAATCGTGGCGATGCCCTTCCATTGCTCGTCGGGGTCCGGGCTCGGCTTCGACACGAGTGCTCCGTCGATCTCACCCGCCGCGAGCAGTCCGATCAGGAGCGCGCTTACGGCGCCTCCGTCCTGCGCATCGTCGTTCTGTGCGCCGGCTCGCACCGCATATGACTCGACGACAGCGCCGAGGCCGTCGCCCGGCGGGCCACCACTGATCTTGAAGTAAGTATCCGACGAGTCGGATCGGACCTGGGCCGGCTGCACCGCAGCTTCCTCGCCACCCTCGACCGTCGACGGCGGCCAGAGCGCCTCGTAGCGCAGGCCGCCGCGCGGGCAGAAGTCCCAGCAGAGCGAGCAGCCGGTGCACATCTTGACCAACTCGGGCAGGTCGGTGTCCTCGTCGATGCCGATGGAGTTCGAGGGACAGACGGCCACGCACGTACCGCACTGGATGCAGCGGTCCGCGTGGATGACGCCCGCCTCGAGCTCCCAGAACCACACCTTGCCGGGTGGTTCGGCGATCCCGTTCATCTCCTCGCGGAGGCGATAGCGCTTCACGACGGCACCGTCTCGGTCGTGCTGCTCAGAAGCGACTGCAGCGTCGCGGGCGAGGTGCGCCGGGCCCAGAGGTAGAAAGGCTCGTCGGGGCGTCGGCCTTCGCGGTAGCTCGACACGACGCGGACGAGCGCGTCGGGCACACGGTCGACCGGCACCGCGCCGACGAGCCAGTCGATGAACGCTGCGTCCGGTCCGAGCGAGCCGCCGAGACCGATGTCGACGGCCTCTTCGATGTGCTCGGCGACGTGTGCGATGTCGCCGCGGAAGCCTATGTCCGCAATCTGTGGCTGTGCGCAGCCGGCCGAACACCCGGAGAAGTGCATCCGGATGACTCCCTCATCGTCGGCGGCGTGCGAGCCGTTGCCGTTTTTCGGCGCCGGCGAGAACTGGGCGTCCATCTGGCGCGCCCACTTGACCGCGCGCTCCTTCGTCTCGACGACCGCGAAGCGGCAGAACTCCGAGCCGGTGCAGGCGACCACCCCGCGCTCGAAGGGGCCGGGGAATGGCGAGTACTTCTGCATGAGTGGCTCGGCCAACAGGTCGTCGAGCCGGTCCTCCGGGACGCCGGAAACGATGAAATTCTGGTCGGTGCCGATGCGCACGCCGCCGTCGCCGTAGGTGTCGGCCACCCGTGCCAGCTCGATCAGGTCGATGCCGTGCATGCGCCCGACCGGGACGCAGCAGCCCACATAGAACAGGCCGGGCTGCTTCTGCGGGTGCACGCCGACGTGGTCACCACGAAAGGCCGTGGTCAGCTCTCGCCCGGCCGGCTCCAGCCTGAAGTTGGTCCGCTCGTCGAGGGCCGCCCGGAAGCCTTCGGGTCCCAGCTCTTGAGCCAGGTAGCGCATCCGGGCCAGCCCCCGGTTCTCACGGTTCCCCAGTTCGCCGAAGACGACGGCGACACCCCGGCACAACTCGACGGCCTGGTCGGGGCGGACGAACACGTCGATGTCCGACGCCATCCGCTCGCCGTCGGAGAGCCCCCCGCCGATCAGCACGTTGAACCCCACGGTGCCGTCCGCCTGTTCGGCCGGCCACAGCCCGACGTCGTTGATCTCGATACGGGCGCAGTCCTCCGTGCAGCCCGCGACGGCGACCTTCCACTTGCGCGGCAGGTTGGCGTATTCACGGTTGCCCGTGAAGAAGGCCGAAATCGCCTGCGCCACCGGGTACGCCTCGACGACTTCCTTGGCGTCGATGCCCGAGACGGGGCACGAGCACACGTTCCGCGCCGAGTCCCCGCACGCCTGCACCGTGGTGAGGCCGACCTCCCAGAAGCGCTGCCAGATCCGAGGCACGTCGGCGATGCGGATCCAGTGCAACTGGATGTCCTGGCGCGTCGTGAGGTCGGCGTAGCGGTTCCCGAACACCGGGCTGTCGTCGGGGCCCTCGGCGAACGCGTCGGCCGCCACCCCGACCTCGCGCACCTGGGCCGACGTCATGACCCCGCCCGGGACCTTGATGCGCATCATGAAGGCGTCGCCACCCTGGCGTTGGGGGTACATGCCCACCCACTTCAACCTCTCCTGCTCGCCGGGCACCTTGCCGATGGAGTCCGGACCTTGCTTGGAGTAGGTGTCGATCACCGCCTGGGCCACCTCGAAGGGATGGCGCGCCAGCTTCAGCTGTTCGACGCTGTTCAGTTCGCCGATGTTGCGATACGGCCGCACGAACTTGAGGCCGCGGTCACGCCGGCCCCTGAATTCCATGCCGTAGGGATTGTCGAGGTCGCGTGGCACTAGACGTGCAGGCCACACTCGGTCTTGTCGAGACCGGACCAGCGCCCGGCACGCGCATCCTCGCCTTCGCCGACCGGGCGCGTCGTCGGGGCGCACCCGATGGACCGGTAGCCCTGTGACCAGAGCGGGTGCACCGGCAGGTCGTGGTCGGCGAGGTACGACGCGACGTCGTCGTCGGTCCACGTCGCCAGCGGGTTGACCTTGACCAGCCCGAATGCGGCGTCCCAACTGACGATGGCCGTGTCGGCGCGCGTCGGGCCATCGGAGCGCTTCAGCGACGTCAGCCACCCGGCCTTGCCTGACACCGCCTTCTTCAGGGGCTCGACCTTGCGGAACTGGCAGCACTGCGCGCTGCCACAGGGGTAAGCGGCCGCCTCTGGTCCAGGCTTGGTGACGGTCAGGTTGAGCTCGTAGCGCGCCCGCACCTCTTCGACGAACGCGAGCGTCTCGGGGAAATGTGCTTCGGTGTCGAGGAAGACAACCTCGATTTCAGGTACGACCTTGGTGGCGAGGTCGATGAGCACGATGTCCTCGAACGACGCGGCCAGGACCAGGTCGTCACCGAACTCCCCGGCCGCCCAGCGGATGACGGCACTGGCGGGAGCCGTCTCGAATTGCTTGCTCACCAGGGCGAGGTCTTCGGTGTCCACCGACTGCTCGCCTACGCTGATTTCGGTCACCGACCCTCACGTTCTCCGTAGATCGAGCCTGCTCAGGGGCCCGCTGCCGGCGCTTGACGCATTCTCAACTGCGGGCGTTAGTATACATGACCAAAATGGTCATGATTCGAAGAGGCCCCATGGACACCGCCGCCGCTCTCCGTACCGAACCCGACAGCTCCAATACCCACCGGCCGGGCACCCCGACCGGTGGGTCCGTGACCGCCCTGGTCAGGCCGGTGGAGCACCCCCTCGGCCACCTCGATCTCCTCGAATCGCTGGCCATCTTCATCATCCGCGAGGTAGCCGCCGAGTCGGAGCGCCCCGTTCTCCTGTTCAGCGGCGGCAAGGACTCGGCCGTTCTCCTCCACCTCGCCGCCAAGGCGTTCCGCCCGGGGCGGATTCCGTTCCCGGTGCTCCACGTCGACACCGGGCACAACTTCTCCGAGGTACTCGACTACCGCGACGCCCAGGTCGACGCGGAGGGGGCGCGGCTGCTGGTGGCCAAGGTGCAGGACTCCATCGACAACGGCCGCGTGGCCGATCCGGGCGACGGTGCCTCACGGAACCGGCTCCAGACCACGACCCTCCTCGACGCCATAAACGCCAACGGGTTCGATGCGGCCTTCGGCGGCGCGCGCCGGGACGAAGACAAAGCCCGCGCCAAGGAGCGCGTGCTCTCGTTCCGTGACTCGTTCGGCCAGTGGGACCCCAAGCGGCAGCGCCCCGAGTTGTGGCAGCTCTACCAGGGCACCGTCCGTCCGGGTGAGCACCTGCGCGCCTTCCCCCTGTCGGACTGGACCGAGCTCGACATCTGGCAGTACATCCGGCGGGAGCGGATCGACCTCCCGTCCATCTACTACGCGCACGAGCGCGAGGTCGTCGAACGTGACGGGATGCTCCTCGCGTTGAGCGAGTGGGTGACACCACGGGCCAGCGAGGAGGTCCGCAAGGAGACCGTCCGTTTCCGCACCGTCGGCGATGCCACGTGCACGGGCGCAGTCCGCTCCGAGGCCGACACGGTGGAAGAGATCATTCGCGAAGTGTCGTCCTCGCGCATCTCCGAGCGCGGGGCCACACGTGCCGACGATCGGTTCTCCGAAACGGCGATGGAGGATCGCAAGCGCGAGGGCTACTTCTAGTTCGATGACGACGTTGCCCGGCTCGCCGCCGGTGGGCGGCGCCGGGATCGGCGTCGACACGATGGACCTCCTCCGGTTCGCCACGATCGGATCGGTCGACGACGGCAAGAGCACACTCATCGGCCGCCTCCTCTACGACACGCGCCAGCTCTTCGACGACCAGGTCGCCGCGATCGAGACGGCGTCGGAACGCCGCGGGCTCGGCGAAGTCGACCTCTCCTTCGTGACCGACGGGCTGCGTGCCGAACGCGAGCAGGGGATCACCATCGATGTCGCCTACCGGTACGCGGCCACGCCCCACCGGAAGTTCGTCATCGCCGACTGCCCCGGCCACGTGCAGTACACGCGCAACATGGCGACCGGCGCGTCCACCGCCGACCTCGCCCTCGTGCTCGTCGACGCGACGTCCGGGCTGCGCGAGCAGTCACGGCGGCACATCTGCATCGCCGCCCTCCTCGGCGTCGATCAGCTCGTCGTGTGCGCAAACAAGATGGATCTGGTCGAGTGGGACCGCTCGGCCTATCAACGCATCGCCGACGAGATGGAAGCACTCGCCCATCGCCTCGGGGTCGCCTCGTGCACCGTGATCCCGATCTCCGCCCTCCACGGCGACAATGTGGTCGATCGCTCGGAGGCGGCCAAGTGGTACGACGGGCCGACCGTGCTCGATGCGCTCGAATCCGCCCAGGCGGGCGGCTGGGCCGCCCAGCACGGTGTCCACCGTGGGAGCGGGTCACGGCTGCCCGTCCAATGGGTGCTGCGCCAGCCGGGTGGTGGACGCACCTATGCCGGCATGGTGAACGGTGGTCCTCTGCGTGTGGGCGATCGAGTGACCGTGCTCCCCGGCGGCGGTCAGACCACGGTGCGAGGGATCGAAGCGGCCGACGGACCGCTCCAGCGCGCCGAGGTCGGCCTTTCGGTGTCCGTCCGCCTCGGCGACCACCTCGACGTCTCACGCGGCGACTTGATCGCGGCGGCCGATGAGCCGCCCGAGGTCACCGACACCTTCGAGGCCACCGTGTGCTGGTTCCAGGAGCGGCCGCTGCAGCCGGGCGACCGCCTGCGCCTCAAGCACACCACCCGGGTCACGCCGGTCGTCGTGGAGGACGTGACCGGACTGTTCGATGTCAACGAGCTGAGGGTGATCGAGGCCAGCGAGCTGCCTGAGAACGACATCGGCGTGGTACGCCTGCGCACGGCGATGCCGCTCGCCGTCGACCCGTATGCGACCGACCGCATCACCGGAAGCTTCGTCCTGATCGACGAACAGACATTCGCGACGATCGCAGCGGGCATGGTCGGTCCGCCGCGGCTCCATGACTGACGCTGAACCGGCTCCCACCGCGTTCTACCCCGTCTCGCTCGAGGTCGCCGGTCGCGCCTGCCTCGTCGTCGGCGGCGGACGGATTGCGGCTCGCAAGGCCCGCACCCTCGTCGACTGCGGTGCGCTCGTCACTGTGATCGCCCCGGCGCTCGCTCCGGAAATGGAGGCGCTCGCCGATCGTCTCGCAGCGGTCGAGCGCCGCGCCTACGCCAGCGGCGACGCCGCGCTCTTCCGGCTCGTGGTGACCGCCACGGGCCGGCCCGACGTCGATGGCGCCGTACACCACGACGCCGAGGAAGCCGGAATCTGGGTCAACAGTGCCGACGATCGCGCCCATTCCTCCTTCATCCTCCCGGCCGTGCATCGCGACGGCGCCGTGACCGTCGCTGTCTCGACGGGTGGGGTCAGCCCTGCCTTCGCCTCCTGGCTGCGGGACCGGCTCGCTGCAGAATGCGGGGAGCACGCGGGCGCGCTGGCCGCACTGATCGGCGAGGCACGGGAGACCCTCCGGCGCGTCGGACGGCCGAGCGACTCCGTCGACTGGGCAGCCCTCCTCGACGGCCCCCTCCCCGACCTCGTGCGGGCCGGTGACTGGGACAACGCACAGGCAATTGTCGCCTCCGCGATAGCCGAGTAGTCCTTTTGGCCCTCTTTGGTCTCTGAGGTCCCTCCGAAAACCTACAAGTACGTCGGAGGACTGCATCCGGCGTGACAAGGAGAGGACAGCGGCCGGGGTTCCCAGAAGCCCGGCCTCTGCCCGCACGCTTCCGCCAAAGGGTTTGGCGTGCACGAGGGGGGTCACCGCACCAAGGGCGCGGTGACGCTGTTGGAGGGGAAGATGAGAACGTCGAAGGCTCGAGGGACCGGAAGGTCCGACGCGGCCCAAGTCAGGATGGTCGATGGCGTGGCGGCGCTGGGCGACCTTGCGGCCACAGGTGCGCGCTGCCTCGCTGTCGTCATGGCAACGTTGCTGTTGGTCGCTGTGACCCTCGTGTTCACACCGGGCAGCCCGGCGCGTGCCGACACGGTCTTCCAATCCGGACAGGTGTTTGCGTCGGTCGGGTTCTCGACCGTCAACGTGTACGACGGGTTGTCGGGCAGCCAGGTCGGCGACGGCCTCGTCGACTCCACCGGTGAGCAGTACACCACGGGCAGCGCCTTCGACAGCAACAACAACTTCTACGTCGCCGACGACACCCAGGGCGCCATAAGCGAGTTCTCGCCGACCGGTGTGCCGATGGGACAGTTCGCCACCGGGCTCTCGAACCCGGACTCGCTCGTGTTCGACAACAGCGGCAACCTCTACGTCGGACAGCAGACCACGCCCTACATCGCGGAGTTCTCCCCGACGGGGCAGCGGCTCGCCGATATCGGCCCGTTGAGCACCGAGCTCTTCGGCGACGACTGGATCGACCTTTCGAGCGACCAGTGCACCTTCTATTACACCTCAGAGGGCAGCGACATCATGCGCTACAACAAGTGCGCGAATAACGGCACTGGCGCCCAGCTGTCGAATTTCAATCAGGCCCCTTTCACCGGCCTGGGCGCCTTCGAAGTCAGGATCCTGGCCAACGGTGACGTGCTCGTCGCCGACTCCAACGACGTGCTGCTCTTGGACCAGGGCGGCAACGTGATCAAGGACTACTCGTGCGCCTCGCTGCCCGGCTGCCAGGGTCTGCTCTTCGCCGTGAGCGTCGCCCCGGACGGGACCTCGTTCTGGACGGGGGACTCGGTCTCGGGTGACGTCTGGCACGTCGACCTTTCCACCGGCCACGTGCTGCAGTCGTTCCCGACCAACCCAGGAGTCCTGTTCGGGCTCTCCGTGGACGGCCAGCTCATGGTGGCCTCTGCGCCGACCGTCACCGCATCCGCTCCGGCCAGCCTGAGCACGCCCCAGGTATCGGGCAACTTCTCGTCGCCGACACCGGTGACAGCGGTGCTCACCAACCCGTCCACCGACGCGCCCATCTCGGGCGAGCCGGTCACCTTCACGCTGAACGGCGCCGAGAGCTGCACGGCCACCACCGACAGCACAGGCACAGCGACCTGCGTCATCACGCCGAGTGAGCCGGCACAGAGTTACACCCTGACCGCGTCGTTCCCGGGTGACACCTCGACCTCGACGCCCGTCGGGTCGACGAGCTCCGCGGGCACCTTCACGGTGACGCCCGACAACACGACGCTGACCTATACCGGGCCGACGACCGCGGAGAACGGGCAACCGGTCACCCTCTCGGGCAACCTCACCACCGACAACCCGGCTCCGGGAACGCCACTCAACAGCCAGGTGGTGACGTTCAATCTCGGCTCCCAGAGCTGCAACGGGACGACCGACGTCAATGGGAACGCGAGCTGCACGATCTCGCCGGTCGCCCAGACTGTGAGCAACGACACCGTCACGACCAGCTACGCCGGCAGTCCCTTCGAGAACCCGGCGGGCACGTCCACGCCGATTCTGGTGTCCGAGCCCACGACGCTGACGGTCCACGCCGCCACCGGTGACTTCGCGGATGCGACGACCGTCTCGGGCACCCTCACCGATTCGCTCGACAGCAGCCCGATCGCGGGCGAGCCGGTCACCCTGACTCTGGACAGCCATGAGACGTGCACCGCCACGACCGACGCCTCAGGCAACGCGTCGTGCTCCGTCACGCCCAGCGAGTTCGCCGCGACCTACCCGCTGACTGGGAGCTTCGGGGGCGACACCAACCGGCTGCTGCACCTGCTGCCCTCGGGCGGCTCGACGAACTTCGTCGTCACCTTGGAGGAGACGGCGCTGACCTACACCGGCCCGACCATCGCCCAGAACGGCCAACCGCTCGCGCTGTCCGGGGTGCTGACCACCGACGACCCTGCGGCGGGTGCGCCGATCCCCAACGAGCTCGTCGTCTTCGTGCTCGGCTCGGGCGTCTCGGCCCAGTCGTGCATCGCCGTCACGGACACGACGGGGACGGCCGCCTGCTCGATCGCATCGGTGAGCCAGGCACCCGGGCCGATCCCGGTCACCGACACCTTCCCGGGTGACCCCTACTACCAGACGGCAAGTGCATCCTCGATGGTGAACCTGCCCGAGGGGACGCACCTCACGGTCAACCCGACCACCGGTATCTTCGACGGATCGACGCCGGTGTCGGGGACGCTGACGAACACGTACACGAACCTCCCCGTGCCGGGCGAGCCTGTCACGCTGACGGTGAACGGCACGCAGGCGTGCACCGCGACCACGGACGCAAACGGAGTCGCCACGTGCGACATCACGCCCAACGAGCCGGCAGGGAGCTAC
This sequence comes from Acidimicrobiales bacterium, assembly GCA_036272355.1. GTDB lineage: Bacteria > Actinomycetota > Acidimicrobiia > Acidimicrobiales > RAAP-2 > Bog-473. The sequence goes on along the minus strand of DATAYX010000383.1, from coordinate 3,130 downwards.
TCGTTGTCGGGATCGTTCCCCGGTGACCAGAGCTCGCAGCCGCAACTGCTGTCCAGCCAGCAGTCGAGCACCTTCACGGAGACGCAGGCACCGACCAGCGTCACCTACACCGGGCCGACCACGCTGACCAATGGCCAGCCCGTGACGCTCAGCGGCGTCGTGACCTCGAGCGAGCCGACTCCGGGCACGCCGGTCGGCGGCGAGACCGTCACCTTCACCATCGGCTCGGGAAGCTCTGCGCAGAGCTGCACCGGGACGAGTGCGGCCAACGGTGGCGTCAGCTGCACAGTCAGCGACGTCAACCAGACCTCGGGCCACGTGCCCGTGACGACCAGCGTCACCGGGAACGACTACTACCAGCCGTCCTCGACGAGCACCACGGACAGCGTCCAGTCGCCGACCACGCTGACGGTCAGCGCGACCACCGGGCAATACGGTGGCCCGACGACGGTGACCGGCACGCTGACCAACTCGGTGACCGGGCAACCCATCGCCGGGCAAACCGTGACACTCACGCTCAACGGCACCCAGTCGTGCACGGCGGTCACCGCTGCCAACGGCCAGGCCAGCTGCTCCGTCACGCCGAACGAACCGGCAGGCAGCTACACGCTCACCGGCAGCTACGGGGGCAACCCCTCCACGGCCACCGGTCCGGCCTTGCTGCCCACCAACGGCTCGAACACCTTCGTCGTGACCAAGGCGCCGACGACCGTCACCAACAGCAGCCCCACGATCGTGGTGGACGGCATGCCCGTCACGCTGACGGGCTCGGTGAGCACGGCCGGCGGGAGCGGACCGGGCGGGCTGCCCGTCACGCTGACGCTCGGCAGTGGGAGCACGGCGCAGAGCTGCACCGGCATCGCCTCGGCGACCGGCGCGGTGAGCTGCACCATCACCAACCCGAACCAGACGGCCGGCACAGTCCCCGTGACGGTGACGTTCGGCGGCAACTCCTACTACCAGTCCTCGAGCACCTCGGCCACCGAGACCACGGCCTCGCTGCCTTCGACCGGCGACTTCGTGGTGGGGAACCTGACGGCCGACGGCACTGCCACCGGCAGCCCGAGGATGGGCACGACGGCCGACTTCTGGGGCTCGCAGTACTGGAAGAACAATGCGTTCAGCGGTGTCGTCAATGCCCCGGCATCCATGAAGGGCTACATCGACCGTGCACCGCAGCTGACCTGCCCGACGCCGAACTGGACGTCGAACCCGGGCAACAGCTCGAACCCGCCGCCGACGGTGCCGGTCAACATGGTCGTCATCGTCGGCTCGACGATCACCCAGTCAGGCTCCACAGAGCTCGGCGACGTCAAACATCTCGTGATCGTGCACACGCAGCCTGGCTACGGCCCGGCGCCGGGGCACGACGGCTGGGGGCAGATCATCGCCACCATCTGCTGACGCGCTGATGCCCTCAGGGCTGGGCGATCATCAACACCGTCGCCACCACCAACAGAACCAACGCACCCGACGCCGCCCGCTCCATGCGGGCGGCGTCGGCCGTTACCGTCCCGGAGAGCGCGGCGGCCGTGACGTCGTCGGGCCCGGCGGGAGGTGTCCCCGCGGCCGAGACGGCCTGCTGCAGTCGCCGCTCCGCCGGCCACAGGACACCTTCGGCCAGAAACGCAATGGCGACGAAGAGGACCAGCCCGCTCAACACCCAGCCGTCGGTGACGGCGTAGGCGCCGTGGCTCATGCCGAGCAAAACGAAGCCGAATACGGGGATCCCGTAAATCGTCCGCCCCGCCCAGTTGACGCCGGGGCGGAAATAGCGCCGCACGGGCTCAGGCAACGGGGCGGCCGTGCGGGCGAGGCGATCGAGCCGGCGGGCGGTTGCAGCGGCGGTGGCGATGGTGACGATCCCGACCACGACGCAAGCCACGTGGAGCAGCAGCACGGCGTCGTACGCCGCACCGCTCGGCTGGTTGTGCATGCCCGACCTGTTCTCCTTTTGCGGGCGCCAGGCCCGGCTGGCGCCGGGTGACGGACCCGCGACGGTGATGCCGGGGTAGGCATCGAAACCTGTACCGTAGAGGTGTAAGGGTGAGCGAGACCATGAGGCTATTTGCGATGCCGGTGACCCACGTGGCGCCTCCGAGAGTGACTGCATGAACCAGCTGCGCCTCGATCCGTTGTCGGGCCGTTGGGTCGTCGTGAGCCCTGGCCGCTCCGAGCGGCCCTACTCGTTCGTGACCCGCTCCCCGGAGCTGCCCGACTCGCTCGGGCGGCCCTGCCCCTTCTGCCCGGGCAACGAGGAGGACACGCCGCCGGCGCTCGAGACCTACGGACCCACGGGCCACTGGCTCGTGAGGGTCGTGCCGAATCTGTATCCCGCGTTCGAGGGCGACGAGCCCTTCGTGGTCGCGAACCGGGGCCCGGTCTTCACCCAGGCCACCGCCGGCGGGATCCACGAGATCCTCATCTTCTCCCCCGAGCACCGGGCGACGCTGGGCGAGCTGAGCCAGGAGCAGGTCGAGCTCGTCATGGCCGCGCTTCGTGACCGCCTGGAAGAGCACGCCTCGCAGCCGAACCTTCGCTACACCCAGGCGATCGTCAACTCGGGCCGCGAGGCGGGCGCGTCGCTGGAGCACCCGCACGGGCAGCTGCTCGGGATGTCGTTCATTCCCCGTGAGTTGGCGGAGGAGCAGGCGCGCTTCGCCCGCTTCGTCGGGTCGTGCCTGCTGTGCACGACGATCGACGCCGAGGAGGACTCGGACAACCGGGTGATTTACGCCAACGAGCGTGTCGTGGTCGTGTGCCCATTCTGGAGCGCCGTCCCCTACGAGATGCTCGTCATGCCCCGCGAACACCACCCGCACCTGCACCGCAGCCCGACCGAGGACCTGATCGCCGTGGGCGAGGCGATCCGCCGGGTGCTGCTGCGGTTGCAGGAGGCTGTGGGTGACGTCGCCTACAACATCGTGTTCCATTCGGCCCCGTACCGGGTGGGTGAGCCGTACCACTGGCACGCCCATATCTGGCCGAAGGCGACGACCACCGCCGGGTTCGAGCTGGGCACCGGCGTGGCCATCAACGTGATTTCGCCCGAGGAGGCGGCCGAGACGCTGCGGGTGCCGTCGGAGGCCGTACCCGTCTAACACCCCGCCCCGGCTTTCCGCCCGGGTCG
>DATAYX010000382.1:0-2262 GCA_036272355.1 Acidimicrobiales bacterium | reverse complement strand
GTGGCTGAGTTCGGCGTACGGCGGAGCCGCCAGCCGGTCCGTCTGCTCCTCGACTTCTGCGTGCAGCGTCCTCCCGGCGTCCGTGGCCCGACCGTCGGTGTGGAGCAGGCCGCGAGATGCCAACCTCGATGTCGCCGACTCCCAGTCGTCCTCGCTCCAGCCCCGATTGTCGCGTAGGACATCGGCCGGAACCCCTTTGGTGCCTGCCGCCAGCAGGTGCGCGTCGATCCCCCTGATCCCGTGGGTGAGAAGCGCTGCGACGTGACCGTCCCCCCGATGCTCACGCAACGTCGTGCACGCCTGCCACACTTCGGCAAGGCCCCCGGTTCCCAAGGCTGTGGAGATGGTCGGCCAGAGGGTGCGATTGGCCGCTGCCATCACCCGACCGGCAACGCCACAGCCGTCGACCACGCGACGGAGCAGCGGGAGCGCGGCCACCAGATCCGAGCGCGCCGCGACGCTACAGAACTCGCTCAGCGCCTCTCCGGCCGCAATCGCGCGGACTCGGCACAGCGTGGCCGGGGCGACGTTGTCCCAGCATTCCGGCACCGCCTTGGCCACCATCACGGGATGGAAGTTGTAGAAGGTCGCTGTGACCGGGCCGACGCCCACGGCCCCGAGAGGTGCCGACCGGCCGGCAAAGTAGCCCGCCCAGAATCCCCGCAGGCCTGCCTCACGGAACGCGGCGCGACACCCTGGGTCGAAGTAGGTGACGGCGTGGACGGTTTCGAGGGCGACCCAGAGGTCGCGGGAGCCGGGCCGGGCGGCCGGCTGGGTCAGCGCGTGACCTGGCGCACGCCTGTCGGCGATGGAACCGGCTGGCGTTCGCCGCCGTTCTCCAGCGGTTCGATGTCGATGCGGACGGGCACCGGTTCGGGGTCGATCTCGACCCGCTCGTCGTCTGGGCGCGGCGCCGACGGGACGGTGGAGTACTCGCCCTGGGCCGAACGACTGACGATGACGGCACGCTTGCGTTTGCCGACGCCGTGCACGCCCTGCATCTCGAGGCAGAGCTGATAGGTGACCAGCGCCGCGACGATGGGCACCACGAAAATCGCAATCCGGAAGAACCACAGCGTGGCGTTCAGGGAGACGTGGAAGAAATTGGCGAGCACGTCGGTCGAGCTCGCCGCGAAAAGCGTGAACATGAACGAGAACATCGCGACGCCGGCGGCGGTTCGCTTGGGCCTGTCACGGGGACGGTCGAGCAGGTTGTGGAGCTCGTTGTCGCCAGTGAGCCTTCGTTCCAAGGTCGGATAGATCAGCCAGAATCCGATCAGCAACGTCGGGAACACAACTGCCGGCAAAAAGACTTCGAGCGGCACGGTATGGCCCCACCCGGCGAACTCCCACGACGGCATGATGCGCAGGGCGCCGTCGAGCATGCCCATGTACCAGTCCGGCTGCACGGCATAGGAGATCTTCGACGGATCGTAGGACCCGAACTGCCAGATCGGATTGATCTGCGCGAAGGCACCCAGGAGGGCGGTCCCGGCGGCGACCATGAAGAGGAACCCGGTGGTCTTCGCCATGAAGGTCGGGAACATCGGTGATCCGACGACGTTGTGCTCCGTGCGCCCCTCGCCGGCGAACTGGGTGTGCTTCTGGTGCACAAGCAGCGCCAGGTGAATGGTGATCAAGGCGAGCAGGGCAAGCGGGATGATCAGGACGTGGATGATGAAGAACCGCGGGATGATGCTGCCGTCCCCGGGGAACTGGCCACCCCAGAGGAACGAGGTCATGTAGCTGCCAATGAAGGGCTGAGACTCGGCGATCGAGTAACCGATGCGCAGCCCCGTGCCGGAGATGAGGTCGTCTGGGAGCGAATACCCGATGAAGCCCTCGAGGACCGCCAAGACGAGCATGGTGATCCCGATGGTCCAGTTGAGCTCGCGCGGCTTGCGGAAGGCGCCGGTGAAGAAGATCCGCGCCATGTGCACGATGATCGCCCCGACGAAGATGTCGGCCGCCCAGTGGTGCATCTGGCGGATCAGCAGACCGCCCCGCACGCTGAACGAGATGTTGACCGTCGACTGGAAGGCCTCGGAGACACGCTGGCCCCGAAGCGGTACGTACGAACCGTGGTAGATGACCTCGTGGGCTGAGGGAACGAAGAAGAGTGCCAGGAAGATGCCCGTCGCGATAAGTACGACGAACGAGTAGAGGGCGATCTCGCCCAGCATGAAGGACCAATGGTCGGGGAAGATCTTGTCGAGCGCGACCCGACCGACCTTGGCGATGCCGTAGCGCTCGTCGAGCTCG
>DATAYX010000381.1:0-4015 GCA_036272355.1 Acidimicrobiales bacterium | reverse complement strand
GCAGTTGCACCGTGCCCGTGACATGGTCGCCCAGGTGGTTGGCGCCGCGGATGGCGACGGTCACCGTCCCGCTCTCGCCGTCGTCGCTGAGCGGTCCCTTCTCCGTCACCGAGCCGGTCAGCGTCATGGTGCAGTCGGGATAGTTGGGCGCGCCGAGGCGGATGCTCACATCGAGAATGCGGCTGCGCGGGCCCGACCAGTCGGTCACGTAGCGGCCGACGAGCCCGTTGGTGGTGAGGATGTTCATGAAGATGTCGGGTGAGCCTCGCTCCTTGGACAGCACGTGGTCGTGATGCACGTCCTGGTAGTCACGGCTCGCGATGGCTCCCGACGTGATGAGGGTGCGCGTGATCGGGAGCTCGAGCGTCGGGAGCTCGTCGCCCACGGCGACCTCGGCGAAGGTGGGGCCGGCGCCGGCATCGACGGTCGTCATCGGGTGCCTCCTGCCGGGCCGGCGGCCGCCAAGGCCTGCTCGGCGATGGCGGCGCCCAGCTTGGACAGCTGCGCGCTCGGCCCACCCAGCAACAGCTCGATCTGCTTGCCCCAGAGGAAGTAACGGTGGATCGGATAGGTGATGTCCGCGCCCATGCCACCGTGGAGATGCTGCGTCGCGTGCACGGCCCGCTGGCCGCGTTCGGAGGCCTGCCACTTGGCGACGCGGGCCGATTCGGCGGCGGCGCGGCCGGTGTCGTAGAGCCACGCTGCGTTCTGCCACGTGACGCGCATCGCCTCGATGTCGATCGCAGCGTCCGCCGCCCGCAGCATCGTGCCCTGGAACGTGCTGAGGGGCCGGCCGAACTGCTGGCGCGTGTTCAGGTAGGCGGCCGTCTGTGTCAGCGCCGCCTCGCAGACACCGACCTGCAGCGCGCACAGGCCGATCGTGGCGGCGGCGAGGAGATCGTCGAGGACGGCGCGCCCGGCGTGGGGCGCGGCCAGGACGTCGTCCGCCCCGATGCGGACGCCGCTGAGGCGCAGGTGCGGGTGGATCTCGCGGTTCGTGGTGACCGTGCGCTCGAGGGTCACGCCGTCGGCCTGCGGGTCGACCAATGCGACCAGGGCGCCGTTGCCGGTCGATGCCGGCACGACGATGCGCGCCGCGAGGTGGGCCTGGGGCACGGAGAGTTCGGTGCCCTCGAGGATCCAGCCGTCGCCCGAGGCCTCGGCCACCACCGGGGGTGTCGAGGTGGGGCTCGACGCCGTGCCGGTGAGGGCCGCGGTGAGCACGACGTCGCCGGCGACGACGCCGGGCAACCAGCGCGTGCGCTGCGCGGCCGTGCCGAAACGCGCCAGCGGCAACGCGCCGAGGACGAGCGTCGCCCACAGCGGGACCGGGGCGACCGCGTTGCCCTGGGCTTCGAGGAGGAGGCAGAGCTCGAGCAGGCCGTGGCCCGCGCCGCCTTCGGACTCGGGCACCGCGAGGCCGAGCAGGTCGGCGTCGGCGAGGGACTGCCACAGGTCTCGGTCGATGCGGTCGTCGGTCTGCTCGACCGCGGCGACACGCTCGGGATCGACCAGTCCGGCGAAGAGGCCCGTGGCCGCTTCGGAGACGGCGAGCTGCTCCTCGCTGAAGGTGAAGTCCATCAGTCCCCCTTCCCCGCGCCTGCGCCTGCGCCTGCCGGCACGAAGACCGGCAGCGACAGTTCCTCGTCGAAGTCGACGAACTCCGCCTGCAGCGGCATGCCGATGGCAATGTCGTGGCGTTCGACACCGCCGAGGTTGGCGACGACGCGCGTCCCTTCCTCGAGCTCGATCAAGCCGATCGGCAAGGGGTACTCGAAGGACGGCACCTGCGGGTAGTGGACAACGACGTAGGAGTACAAGGTGCCGCGGCCGCTCGACTCGACGGCGTCCCACTCCAGCGAGCCGCAGTTGGCGCAGGCCGGTAGCGGCGGGTGGCGCAGCGTGCCGCACGAGGTGCAGTGCTGGATCAAGAGCTGGTGTCCCCGCGCGCCCTCGAACCAGAACGCGTTGTCCTGGGTCAGCGCAGGATGCGGGCGAGCCGGACGCGGTGGCTTCCGGTCCGGGGGCAGGAACTTGAGGATGCGGAAGTGCATGGTGGCCACTGGCTCGCCGGCGTCGTAGAGCGCCTGCACCTGCGCGGGGTCGAGCGGGCCGGGTGGAACGTCCGCGTCGGGCACCGCCACGTAGTCGAGGCGCGTGGTCAGGAAGCGCCCGGTGCCGAGCGCCGTGCGCTTGGGGTCCGAGATCGCCTCGATCACCGAGCGCGCCAGCACGCGGTCGCCGACGACGAGCGGGCGGGCGTACTGCTGCTCGCAGTTGGTGGCCACGACCGACGTGAGGCCCTCCTCGTCGAGCAGCTGCATCGTGTGGTCCATCGGCCCCGCCCCCTGTGCGGTTCCCGCGGCGCGGGCGGCCTCGACCTCGTTGGAGGCACGCAGCCCGCGCATGATCCAGGCCTGCAGCATCGTCGGCGGCGCGATCAGCTCGTCGTACCCGGCGGCGCGGGCCGCCTCGTCCGACACGTAGACCGGGTTGTGGTCGTCCATCGCCTCGACCCAGTGGCGGATCATCGGCACGTTCACGGCGTCCGGCGAGAGGTTGGGCGAGCCGGCCACCTGCCCCACCAATGCCGCCAGCGCCTCGCTGTTGTCGGGGTAGGGCTCGAGCTCGGGGTACCGCGCCGCGCCGCTCATCGCTTCCCCCGCGTCATGCCGAGGCCGGCGCTGGCGACGATCTCGCGCTGGACCTCGTTCACGCCGCCACCGAACGTGTTGACCTGGGCCTGGCGCCCGGTCGCCTCCAGCCGGCCCCGCAGCAACGCGCCGGGCGAGCCGGGCGTGAGGTAGCCGGCGGCGCCGACGATGCCCGAGAGGAGCCGGGCGACCTCGAGGATGCGCTCGGTCCCGAACACCTTGATCGAAGACGACTCGGCCCCGGTGAGCTCACCGTCCGCGACGTGCGCGGCCATGCGCCAATTCAGGAGCCACATGGCCTCGAGCTCGGCTTTGCACTTGGCCAGGTCCATCTGGACCCACGGCTGCTCGATCACGACGTGCCCCTCGTCCGACGGCGTCGTCGCCGCCCACGTCACGACGTCCTCGAACAGCGAGAGAGCGAGGCCGCTCCAGGCGGCCAGCCCGACGCGCTCGTGGTTGAGCTGGGTGGTGATCATGCGCCAGCCCTCGTTCTCCTCTCCGACCCGGTTGGCGACGGGCACGTGCACGTTGTCGTAGAAGGTCTGCGTCGTGGTGAGGCCGCCGACCGTGTTGATGATCGACCACTCGAAGCCCGGCGTCGACGTCGGCACGCAGATGATGGAGATGCCCTTGTGCTTGGGCGCCTCGGGGTCGGTGCGCGTGGCGAGCCAGATGTAGTCGGCCATGTCGGCGCCGGAGGTGAAGATCTTGGCGCCGTTCACGACGTACTCCTCGCCGTCGCGCACCGCACGGGTGCGCAGCGAGGCGAGGTCGGTGCCGGCCTCGGGTTCCGTGTAGCCAATGGCGAAGTTGAGCTCGCCGGCGAGGATCTTGGGCAGGAAGAAGGACTTCTGCTCCTCGGTGCCGAAGCGCATGATGGTCGGCCCGACCGTGTTGATGGTGACGAACGGGAACGGCGCGCCGGCGCGCCGGGTCTCGTCGAAGAAGATGAACTGGTCGGTGGCGGGACGCCCCTGGCCGCCGAACTCGGTGGGCCAGCCGATGCCGAGCCAGCCGTCCTTGCCGATCTGGCGGACGACCTCGCGCCAGGCGTCGCCGCCCTCGCCGCCCTCGGCCAGGCCCTCGCGCACCTCGTCGGTGAGCAGCTCGGCGTAGTAGCGGCGCAGTGCGGCGCGCAGCTCCTGTTGCTCGGGGCTTTCTTCGAGGAACATCGTGGGCAGCCTCGCGTGCACTCCGCGGTCCCTGCCAGGTCAAGGCCGCTCGGGCGAAAACTGTAACACGTTCTTGTTTCGGGCGGGCCGGACGATTGGAGGCCGCCGCCCCGGGCCGGGGACCACCGACCCGGCGGCCTGACGACACGGCGCCCACGCGGCGGCGCGGCCGCCACGTCCCTGTGC
>DATAYX010000380.1:0-3149 GCA_036272355.1 Acidimicrobiales bacterium | reverse complement strand
GAGCCCGACCCGCAGGGCCGCGACCCGCTCGTCCCGTCCCTCTTGCGTGCGTTTGGTGTGCCGCATCGGCGCGCCGCCGTGCATCAGGGCAAAGCTGAGCTCGGGGCACGCCTCGAACAGCTGCGCTTGCAGGCGCGGTGACATGACATGGTCGGATTCGCGGATCTTCCCCAAGATGTTGTAGAGCTGCTTCGACACTCCCTTGCCGCAGTGCTCCCGCGAGATCTCGCAGGCCTCCGCGTACGAAGTCGCGTGAAGCACGGGACGTACCGGCGCCGGGAACACCGAGCTGCGCCGTGGCCCGAGCAGACGGCGCGCCTCGCGGTCACAGTCCCGTGGTCCGCCTGCGGCGAGTCCGATCGGGATGTCGATCGCCGCCGCCGCCAAACGGCCCGACTCCAATCCCGGCACCAACGCACCGAGGGAGGGAATCACTCGGACGTCGACGGCACCGCAACTCGTGACGGCTCCGGCCGCCGGCATCGTCGCCACCACCCATCCCGCCCGGCAGCCGTCGATGCCGCAGACGGTGGCGCCGCTCAGTCCAGTGCCGCCCAGTTCACCTGGTCCTTCGGCGTCAGCGTCACGGGCCGGCCGATCAGCTCGTCCTCCTCTGCGGCCGCCAGCACGGAGGGGCCGCCGTCCAAGAAGGCGTAGCAGCGCCCACCCCCGGGCAGGTCGCAGATCAGCAACGCCTTCTCCGGTTCGCCGTCACGGCCGTGCAGCACCGAGTACGTCGCGACCGTCGCCGCACCGGCCGGCGACCCCACGATCCCTACCGGCGCCTCGACCGCCGAGTAGGGCGCGGGGTCGGTCACCGCGCCCACCCCCGGATCCGTCGACCACACCCCGTAGGCGTGCTTCTGCATGTGCATGCCGACGCCGCTCACCACGCCGTAGGACCCCGGGTCGCCCCGCAACCGCTCGGTCATCGCGGCCAGCGAATGGGTCATGTAGTTGGACCCCGGTCCACCGTGGTACGGCAGCCCGCCGGTCACGGTCACCTCGGCGGCACGGGCGTCGGACTCGGCGATCCCGAGCGCGTCCAGCGCGAAGCACACCGACGACGCGAAGCACGAGTACAGGTCCAGGTGCGCCACGTCGTCGACGCCGACGCCGGCCCCGGACAACGCGGCGCCCGCCGCCGCGGCCATGGCGGGTGAGTGCCACAGGTGGGTGTGGCTCGCCACGTGCTCGGGCTCCTCCGCGTAGCCCCAGCCGCGCAGGTACACACGCTGCTCCTCGGGCACGCCCAACGCGTCGGCGCGTGTGGCGGACGCGAGCAGGACCGCCGCGGCCATGTCGACATCCATGATCGAGGTCATCAGCTTCGTGTAGGGGAAGGCGACCATGCGGTTGTCCGGCGTCGCCAGCGACACCTCGTCCGCCGAGCGCGCCAGCGGGAACCAGGCGTGTTCGGGCTGCCCGGCCGCCACCGCCGTCATCGCCGCCATGACCTGTCCGTCGGCGGCCCGGTGCTCGGCCTGCGTCCGCCCGAGATGTGCCCGCCGCGCGTTGTCGAAGAGCGCGAACGTCAGGTACGCCTCGAAGACCGAGTGGCTGATCTCCGACGGGTCGAAGACCATGTCCATCGGGAACGGCCGCTTCTCCTCGGGCCGGAACGACCACGCCGGCCGCTCGCCGGCCTTCTTCAGGCGGCGGACGGTGGCCAGCGCCTCCGCGCCGACGAGCAGCGAGAAGTCGAGGTCGCCTGCCCGGATCGCACGCGCCGCCTCGACGGCGCGCCCGTGGGGGACGGATCCGCCGATCCCCGAGTAGCACCGCCTCGATGGGGAAGCGCCGAGCCGGTCCGACAGCCGCTGCACGGCGTCGTCGTACTGCCACGACTGCGAGTAGACGACGTCGACGCCTTCGAGTTCGCCGAGCGACGCGGCCACCCGGCCGCCGGCGTCGGTGGCGGCGTCGCGGGCGACCCGTTCCCACATGTCGAGCGGCTCGGGGGCGACGCCGTCGTTGGCGACCACCACGAAGTCGTCGGGGTGCCAGGTACGACGGGCGACGCCGATGATGCAGGCGGCGCGGGGGTCGGCGCTCACGAGCGGCGAAACGTCGTCAGGCGCGCGACTTGCCGGGCATGGCGATCGCCCGGTCGGCGATGATGTTCTTCTGGATCTCGGTCGAGCCCCCGCCGATGGTCGAGTAGCGCTGGAACGCGTACAGCCGGGTCCACTTCCCGCGGTCGACGGTGTCCGGGCCGCCCTTGGCCAGCAGCCCGGCCGGTCCCAGCAGGTCCACCGCCAGCTCGGACACGGTCTGCGCCATCGACGACCACGACAGCTTGGCGAACGGCACCTCGGGCCAGTTCTTCTCGCCCTTCATGATCTTGGACAGGGCCCGGAGCGACAGCAGGCGCGCCAGCTCGATCTCGGTCCAGATGTGCGCGATGCGGTCACGCAGCGACGGGTCCTCCAGCGCCCCCGGATTGACCGAGCGTGCCGCCTCCACGACGGCACGCAAGTCCGCCGAGAGGATCGCGATCTGCGACGCGATGCCGACGCGCTCGAACCCCAGCGTCCCCATCGCGACCATCCAGCCCGCGCCCTCCTCGCCGAGGCGTGCCGACGCCGGGATGCGGGCGTCGGTGAAGAAGATCTCGTTGAACAGCTCCTCGCCCGCCATGTCGCGGATCGGCCGCACGTCGATGCCCGGCGTCTTCAGGTTGAGGATGAAGGCCGTGATGCCCTCGTGCTTCTTGCCCCGCTCGATGGCGCCCGGGTCCGTGCGCAACAGGAACAGCCCCCACGTGGCCAGGTGCGCGGAGGAGATCCAGATCTTCGAGCCGTTGACGACGTACTCGTCGGTCGCCTCGTCGTAGATCGCCGTCGTGCGCAGGTTCGCCAGGTCGTTGCCCGCCATCGGCTCGCTGAAGCCCTGGCACCAGTGCTCCTCGGCCTCGAGGATCGAGGGCAGCCACCGCGCCTTCTGCTCCTCGGTTCCCCACTGGATGATCATCGGCCCGATCTGCCAGATCCCGTTCGTGTTGAACATCCCCGGCGTGCGGTACTCGGCCATCACCTCGGAGTAGATGAGCCGCTGCATGGCGTTGATCGTGCGGCCCTTGGCGTACTCGGGGCCCCAGTGGATGGCGGCCCACCCGCCCTCGTGGAGCTTGCGCTGCCACTTCTGCC
>DATAYX010000379.1:0-5896 GCA_036272355.1 Acidimicrobiales bacterium | reverse complement strand
GCCGTCTGGATGTTGTACTCGTTCGGCTCGGCTGCTCCGGCGATGAGATACACAAAGACCGAGCCGGCCTTCGTCGAGGCGATGGCCGTGTCGCCGTTGGCCGAGTTGTAGGCCACATAGGTGGGGTTGACCTGGGCCGACCCCTCGGCCACCGGTATGCCCACGCCGGGAGCGGTAGCCCCGGCGTGACCGGTCACGACAGTCACGGCGGGTGGAGCGGCGCCCGCTGGCGCGGCGCCTAGTGCAGGCACAACAGCCACGGCGATCGCACTGACGAGCGTGGCCAAGCCGACTTTTCGCCCGCGCCACACCGTTTTCCGCCTGCGCCGCGACCTCGGCGGCGCATTGATCGGTACTTCGTCGGTTTGGTTCACGCTTTCCTCCTCTTGGCTCTGGTGCATTGTTTGTTTGGATAGGGACAACTGGACATCGCTCCTCAAGCTGGGGTCCGAGCTCGACTGCTCCTCGGCAGACCCAGGCTCCGTATTGCTCTGTGGCATTCGATGGGGCCTTTCTTGCATTCGATGAACGGCACGCGGATCACATCCACGCAGGGAACATGCGGCTGATGCTTTCGGCCGCCACGACGGTGAACGCGACGAGCGGCGCTGTACTCAACAGATAGGCGGACCTGAGCGTGCACCGGCGATAGAGGAACAGAGCGCCTACAGCGACCACGGCCAGGGCGAGCACGCTCAAGAGCAACTCGGCCCAGGCACCGGACTCGCCCGAGTTGCCCAACTGGTTCGGGTCGACGCTTTCCTGCGGGGTGGCTGCATAGGGCTTGCCGCGGAGCAGCGCCGTCACGACAACGGCTCGATCGCTGTTCCAAGGGACGTCCGATGCCGAGGTCACCAGCGTCAGACGGTTGTTCCGCGTCGTCCCGTACACAGGCTCCAGCGACCCGGCCCCTACTGTGGCGACGCGCCGGACGACATACACCGACTGACCCTCGACAGAGGCGGTGAGGATTCTGTCGCCGGGCTTGAGTTGCGCGAGTCGTCCGAACACCCCCCCGTAGGCGGCGTTGCGACCGACGATCTCGGCATTGCCCGGTTGTCCGAGTCCTGCCGTCCCCGGGACGTGGCCGGGACCTGAAACTGTCTGACTCGAACCGACGCCCTCGACGACGGCCTCGTTGACGGAGAGGGCCGGAATGGCCAGCACGCCGACAGGCGCGCCCAGCAACGGGGGCTTGGTCGGAAGAGTCACCGTGTGGAGCGCCTTGGCCAGGATCGCTGCATTGCCGATGGCCGTTCGCTCGGTTGCCATCAGGGCCCGCTGGTCGCGCGCATGCACCAGTGAGCCGACTCCGTAGATCACCGCTCCGACAGCGATGACGAAGACAACGACCGCGACGATGGCGCCAAGAATGACCTGACGACGACTCGGCTGGCGGTGACCGATCACATCTCGCGGCGTCCCACGGACGGGGGTGGCGTGAGCCGCTGCCTCGGGAATGTCCGAGGGCTTCATGCGGTCGTCCACCTCCGGAGCGGGCGTCTGCGTCAACGTCATGTCTCCACACCGCCGTGCACAGGGGACTGCGCCGGTGGTTCAGGAGTCTGTGCCGCTGCCTCCAGCTCACCGAAGGCGCCGCGTGATCGCCGGGAAACGAAATAAACAAAGCCCGGCAACAGAAGGGTGAGGACCAAGATGCCAAGGAACGGAAGAGCCCAGCTCCCCGCGGAGATCTTTCCGAATCCGGCGAGGCTCAGGGCTGCGGCACTGGCCGTCGCTGCTCCGCCGGCGCCCTTGCGACCCTGCGTCCCGGCGGCGGCCTTCGCTTCGGCGAGGCTCAAAAGAGTGGAGTTGGCAAATTCGTTTGGCGTGATTCCTCCGAACCCCGCCGCGGAGAGCGAGGACCCGGCGCCCGACGGCGTCTGCCCGCTCGACGTCGCATTCGAACCGGCGCCCGCACCGGCGGCGGAGCAACTCGGCGCCGCGGTCCCCACCTTGGCTATGGCGGCGTACGCCTGAGTGGTCAGCGAGTCTGGGAGCGGTGCCATCCCGTCAGCCAGATGGTTTTGGCCGGCGCCGACGAGGAAGCTCAACCACTCGTTCAGTGCCTTCTGTGCCGCGGTGTTGGCCGTGCAGTCACTGTTGAGGAGCGGTTGGGCCGGGGCGATGGCGTACTCGACGTACGTAAGCGGATATGGCTCGACGCCGTTGACCTGGCCGCCCTGGGGATCTGGAAGCAGCGTGCCGTCGGATTGCGGCTTCATGTTCGCCGCTGCCGCCTGCATGGACGCTGTGGTCGGCGCGACGTAGGTCGCGGTTGCGGGAGCGGCCGAGAGCGAATCGGAGGTCTGCACCGCGAAGTCGTCGAGGCCGCCCCAGGTCGTTGCCGCCGTGGCTGCATCGGTCAGGACCCACCATGCACTTCCGGACAACGGCGTTGTGTAGTGAGTGAGGATCGATCGGCCCGTATAGGGCTGGACGTCGTAGTTCGGGGGTGGCGCGCCGAAATTCGAAATTGTGCCCAAATGCTCGGATGACAAGCCGGCTGGGGTGTTGGGCGCGCTCACCAGCTGCGCAGGCGCCACTGCGTTGAGGTATTGCGTGGCCAGATAGGTCGTGCCATCGGTTCCCGACGTCGCGGCTACTCCAAAGCCTGGGCCCGAACCAACGACGAAGCACACCGAGCACGCAGCCTGAAATCCACTCGACAACGAAGGGTTCAGAGCCAAAAGCCCCTGGCCTAGCTGGCCACTCCACGAGGCCGAATCACTCGAGGTTTGCCCGCTGCCCGACACGTCCACGAACCCCCCGTTACTCACAAGCTGGGCGAGCTGGGCAGCAGCGACCTCGAGTTGAGGGTAAGGGCTCAGGGCTACCCCGAAACCCCGGTACGGAGTCGGCTGGACCGAGTTGGCCGTGTGTGCGAGCACGACCGCGTTCAGCCCGATCGGCACCGCCACATACGAGCGTGACGGTGCAGCTGCTCCCTGGCAATTCGCCGGCGTGAAGGCGGAGTCTTGGCCTCCATAACCGACGGCGCTATAAGCGAGGTCGACGCTCCCGCCCGCGAACGCGCACAGGGCCTCGTCGTCGCTGGTGCCCGAACCGAGGTTGAACGTGAGTCCCTGGGCACCGGCGTAGCCGCTCCGGCACGCGTCGATGCCAAGCTGGGTGATCGTCTCACCGAGACGGTCGGGACTCTCGCTGTTGATCTGTCCCGCGGCGGGGCTGGTGCAGGCCAGACCCGCCGAGGAGGCGACAAAGCTGACAGGAACCCCGGCGAAATAGACAACGACCTGTCCTGGGTTCCGCGCGTTCTCGGTCCAGATCGCGACCGCGAACGTGCAGGGTTGGCTCGGTAGGCAATTGACCGAGAGGCCGCTGAACTGCTTTTGTTGCTGTCCCCCCTGGCCGATTTCGGCGAGGGCCTGGCCGCTGACCGCGGGGTAGTCGCCCTGGGTACCCGCGACGTTGGTGTCGGTGTTCGGCCGAGGGGAGATGGCGGGCAGCCCCGAGCCGTTGGACACGATGGTGCTGAGATCGGAGTTGACGTAATCGAGGCAGTTCGCGGTAGGCGCTCCCGGGGTGGTCGCCAAGACCGCCGGGAAACCCGTGGTCAAAGCGTTGAATTGCTGGCTGCCGGGATCCTCCGAGATGGGAAGCTGCACGTCGGAGGCGCACCAGCCGGTTCCGACGGCTGCGATCTCCAACCCGGCGTTCGTCCCGGCTGCCGTGCGAGTGACGGTGAACGGTATGGCTTGCCCGTCGGCCAAGTTCTGGGTGGCGGTCGGGCTCACTGTGAGCGTGAAGTACGGGTTGTTGTTGTTGTTGGGCGCCGTGTCCGCGCGGGCCACACCGCTGTGCCCCGGGAACCCGGTCAGGAGGACGACCAGCCCCGCCGCAAGACCGACCGCGACGAGACACGCGCCCATGGCGCTAGGCCACGCGGCGCGCGCCGTCGGCCGTGGGCATCGCCGCGAATGCTGCTGAGCCGTACTCATCGCTCGTTGGCGCTCTGTCTCATGTTGGTCGGGCTGTGTCCTCTTCTTTTCTTTCAACCGATTTGGTCCCGCCGCCGGTCGGTGGTCTGGGCCCAACCGGACCCAGACCACCGACACGGGTCAACGACTCAGCGAGCTCTCCCGTCGAAGACCGGCGTCGTCCAGTGGATCGGCGTCCCCTGGCCTGGGTACGACAAGCCCGGGAACTCCCGGCAGGTGGAACCCGCAGCATCCGAACCGGACGGTGCGCCCGAGCCGAATGTCAGAGGCAGGAAACCCTGCGCCGTGATCGTGGAGGCCATGTCACCGTTGCACAGCACGCTCTTCGACCCGCTCGTCTGGTTGTCGAAGCCAATCAGATTCTTCGCTCCGTTGTAACCAGGAAGCGACGTGTCGGCCTCGTTGTAGACGTAACGGATACCGGGAATGGTGGCGGTGGAGAGGGTGGGGTCGTTGCCGCCGCTCGGGAGGTGGGAGTACCACTCGTTCGCCTCCGAGACGGTGTTGCCATCGACAGCCACGGTGCCGCGGTTGGTGTCTTGGTTGAAGCGACCGACCTGTCCGGTGAGGTCGACGTAGCCCTGGCCCGATCCCGAGGAGTTCTGCACGCTCGCCAGGGTCAAGCTGCCGGCCTCGAAGTTCCCGAGGGTGTTCGTGCTGCCGGTAAGGGTCTGGTCGACCACGTTGTTGGCGTTCGACTTGTTGTTTGCCGTGTCGTTCCACGCCGAGCTGAACTTTCCGGCCGAATAGACGTACATGGCCGCGTTCGTGACGGCTCCGGCCGCCACCGGGCCACCGGCCGCGTTCGGGTCACCCACACTGTTCTCGTAGATGATGCCGTCCTCCGAGTTCTCCTCGTTTGGCGCGGTGATGCTGTTTGCCGTGAAGGAGACGATTGGCTCTTGTGCTGTCGTGCACGTGCTCGGGGCAGCGGTCGACACCGGGTTGAACCCGAGGACGTCCTGGTAGACGGACCGTGTACCCGATCCGGCCTGCGGCCAGAACAGGACAATGGGCGCGTTCGCGCCCGTCATTCCGTTGATGGTGAGCTGGTTCCAGTTGGTGATCACACACTCGTAGATGGACCTGACCTGGGCCAGCGTCAAGCCAGCGCCTGCTCCCGTGTCTACGGTGGGGTCACGCACCGTCGCCGGAGCGTCGGTGCCCACCAACGGGGCCACGCCGTCGAGGGCGTAGGCGTAGTAGTCGAAGGTCGAGCCGCCGATGTCGCCGGTTTCAGAGAGGCCATTCGGCAGCGTCTGCGCATTCGGCTCGGGAGGCGACGATGACCGCCCGAAGTCGATGCAGCCCTGCAGGTTGGCGGCGGCCGTGTCCTCGGCATGCAGGAAGGTCTTCCCCGCGCCTGAGCCATTGGGAGGCGGATTGGTCGTGCTGTAGGTGACTCCCCCGGAACAGGTGGCACCGTCCGAGGCGATCGACTGGGTCCCGCCTGTGGGCTCCGGGTTCGGGTTGATGTCGTTCAATTCGGGGAACAGCGCATGCATCATGAAGAACGTCGTAAAGGAACCGACGGCCGTCATCTGGGTATTGCTCGCCCCGGCGGGCGCAGCTGCCACTGCGACGCTGGCGCCGAGACCGCCGAGCGTCATGGCTCCGGCGAGGAGCCCTCGCCTCAATATTGACTTCTTGTCTTTCACTTTCGCTCCTTCGTGAGGTTGATTCCGTAACTGCGACTGATTCGGTAACTGCGACAGGTCTTTGAATGCGGTATGAGCAGTGCCAACGGCTCCCTTCCTGAACTTTGACGTTTTATCGATGCGGTTAGCGGGCGATCGAGTCATGTGGATTCCACGCTTTTGGTTTCGCGCTTTCGTTTGACGGACAACACGACGACGGGCGCAGCCAGGAGCACGAGCAGGGCGAGCAGCGGCAGCAGCGGGCTCGTCGGCAGCTGACCACCACCGAGGGCCGCG
>DATAYX010000378.1:0-3947 GCA_036272355.1 Acidimicrobiales bacterium | reverse complement strand
GCCAGCGTCTTCTCGAGCCCGACGATCGGCCCGAAGTCGTCCTTGTCCCGCGCCCCCGCCAGCTTCTCGAGCGTCTGGTTGGCGCCCGTCACGTAGGCGGCGTGGTGCTTGTCGTGGTGGAGCTCCATGATCTGGGCGGACACGTGCGGCTCGAGCGCGCCGTAGTCGTAAGGGAGGTCGGGAAGCGTGTACTCGGCCATGGCGGTCTCCTGTCTTCGGGGGGGTGGGTGAGCGCGGGAGTGCTCCGTGCTGGACCATACCCGAACCTCAACGGTTCACAACCGGGGCCAACGGCCATGCCAGCAGGTCGAGCTGTGTTTCTCCGCCTGCCCACCGCCTCGTTCCGCCGGGCCCGACCCGGCGGCAGCCCCTGGACGCGCCGGTGCGGCGGTACGCTTGCAAGAGTGAGCACGGACCCCAAGGACCGCTGGCACGAGCTGGGTTCGTTCATCCGTGAGCAGCGAGGCTCGGCCCGCCTGTCGTTGCGGCGCCTCTCGGAGCTGGCCGGGATCTCCAACCCCTATCTGAGCCAGATCGAACGCGGGCTCCGCCGGCCCTCCGCCGAGATCCTCCAACAGATCGCCAAGGCGCTGCGCATCTCCGCCGAGACGCTCTACGTGCAGGCGGGCATCCTCGAGGCGCCCGTCGGCGCCCCCGACCTGACCCGGGCCATCATGGCCGACCAGACGATCAGCGAGGAGCAGAAGCAGGCCCTCGTGCGCATCTACCTCTCATTCCGCCGCGAGCACGAGGAGGAGCGCAATCAGGCGCGGGCCGCCTCGTCCGACGAGGCGGCGACCGTGGACGCAGGAGACGAGCCGCCGTCCGGCCCGCCGCCTGCTGCGAGCGCCGCCGGCTCCGGAGAGCTCACCTCAGCCTCCTGAACGTCGGATCCGGGGCCGTCGAGGACCCGAGCGTCGTCGCAGGTGCCTGGAGGCTTTTCCCCGCCCACCGGTAGGCTCTCCCCGGCATGCGCCGGCTCGCAGTCCTCTCTCTCCACACCTCGCCCCTGGCCCAGCCGGGCACGGGCGACGGCGGCGGCATGAACGTCTATGTCCGCGAGCTGACGGCCGCGCTGGCGCGCACCGGCGTCGCCTGCGACGTCTTCACCCGGGCGTGGTCACCCCACCTCCCCTCCGTGGTGGAGGTCGAGCCGGGCCTCCGCGTGCACCACGTGCCGGCCGGCCCGCCCGAGTGCGTCCCCAAGGAGGCGCTGCCCGCGGTGGTCGAGGAGTTCACGGCCAATGTGCTCGGGCGCATGGCCGCCGCCATCGGGTCCGGCGGCGAAGAGGGCGGTGGGCTGCCCTACACGTCGGTCCACGCGAACTACTGGTTGTCCGGGCTCTCGGGCCATGTGATCAAGCACGAGCTGAACCTGCCGCTCGTCTGCACGTTCCACACGCTCGACCGGGTCAAGGCCGAGTCGATGCCCGAAGAGGTCGAGGCCGACATGCCGCACCGGCGCGCCGAGGCCGAGGCGTCCATCATCGAGTGCTCCGATGCCGTGCTGGCGTCGTGCAGCGTCGAGGCCGAGCAGATCGCCTCGCTCTACGGCGGCGAGCCCGGTCGCATCCGTATCGTGCCGCCGGGCGTCGACCACGCGTTCTTCGGCCCGGGGCACCGGCCCCAGGCGCGTCGCGCCCTCGGGCTGCCGCTCGACGGGCGCCTGCTGCTCTTCGTCGGGCGCATCCAGCCGCTCAAGCGGGCCGACGTCGCCATCGAGGCGCTGGCCGAGTTGCGGGCCGGGACCGCGGCCGACGGGGGCGAGCCCTACCGCCTCGTCGTGGTCGGCGGCCCGAGCGGGCCCCACGGGGAGAAATCGCTGCAGAGACTGCACGACGTGGCGGACGCGCGGGGGGTGCGCGAGTTCGTGCACTTCATCGAGCCGCAGCCGCACGAGTTGCTCTCGTCGTACTACCGCGCCGCCGACGTCTGCCTCGTCCCCAGCCGCTCCGAGTCCTTCGGCCTGGTGGCGTTGGAGGCGGCCGCGTGCGGGACGCCGGTCGTCGCCTCGGCCGTGGGCGGCTTGACGACGCTGGTCGACGACGGCCATACCGGGTTCCTCGTCGACGAGCCCGACCCCCGCGCCTACGCCGCCGCCGTGCGGCAGGTCTTCGACGCGCCGCTGCAGCCCGAGCGCCTGTCGACCGCCTCGGTGCTGCGGGCCCGGCTCTACACCTGGCGCGCCGCCGCGGCGACACTGGTGGAGCTGCACGACGAGCTGGCCGCCGGCCGACTCGTCGAGTGCAGCTGAGCACGAGCAGCTGAGCCGCGGCGTGCCGCTCATCGACCTGCCCGAGGACGAAGAGATGGCGGGGGCGGTCGCCTGCATCGACGCCTGGGCGAAACGGGAGCTCGACTCGGACGGCCCGCTGGTCGCAGCCGAACGCCAGGAGGTGACCGACCGCACCGCGTCGTTCCAGTGGTATCTCCGCTTCAAGGGTGACGAGAAGGACTACATCACCGTGTGGTTCACGTTGAAGCAGCGGACGCTGTGGCACGAGGCGCAGTTCATGCCCGCGCCCGAGGCGAACAAGGAAGAGGTCTACGCGTACCTGATGCGGCGCAACACGGCGCTCCTCGGGATGGCGTTCGCGTTGGGGCCCGAGGACGCGGTGTATCTGGTGGGCCGGGTGCCGGCGCGCCTGATCGACGACGACGAGCTCGACCGGATCGCCGGGGCGTCGGTCGTCTACACCGACGACCATTTCCCGACCGCCATGACCATGGCCCACCCCTCGACGTACCGGCGGCGGCCCCGCCGGGGCTAGGCCGGGCCGGGCCGTTTTCCGCAGTCGTGGGCCGCAGTCTGTAACGTCGCGCCGGTGTCGAACCTGCTCATCGTCGGCGGCGGGAAGATGGGCGGCGCCCTGCTCGGGGGCCTGCTCGACCGCGGTGCCTACGCCGCCGCCGCGGTCACGGTCATCGAGCCGTTGGACGACCGGCGCAAGGAGATCGAGGAGTCCTACCCTGGCGTGCGCACGGTGGCTGCGCCCGAGCCGGGGCTCTTGGACGAGGGAGGCGAGGTCGTGCGGGGCGCGGTGCTCGCGGTCAAGCCCGACCAGGCGGAAGGGGCCTGCCGCGCGCTCGGCGTCAGCGGTGTGCGGCGGGTGCTCTCGATCGTGGCCGGGGTGCCGTGCCAGCGCCTGGAGAACGCGCTCGGCGGCGAGCCGGCCGTGGTCCGGGCCATGCCGAACACGCCCGCCCTGATCGGCGCCGGCGTGGCCGCGATGTCGGGCGGCTCGTTCGCCCGGGCGGCGGACCTCGCCTGGGCCGAGTCGTTGCTGGACTCGCTGGGCATGGTTGTCCGCCTGCCCGAGCGGCATCTCGACGCCGTCACAGGGCTGTCGGGCTCGGGACCGGCCTACTTCTTCCTGGTGGCCGAGTCGCTGATCGAGGCGGGCGTGCAGATGGGCCTGACGCGCGAGGTGAGCACGACGCTCGTCGTCGAGACCATGCGCGGCTCGGCCGCGCTGCTCGCCGAAACCGGGCGCGACCCCGCTTCGCTGCGCGCCGACGTCACGTCGCCGGGGGGCACGACCGCGGCCGGCGTCCGCACGCTCGAGGCCCGCGCCGTGCGCTCGGCCTTCATGGAAGCGGTCGCCGCCGCCACGGAACGCTCCCGCAACCTGCAACGCTGAGCTGAGCCTTCGGCCCGACTGGCGATGTCCGCACCGAGCCCATCCGAGCCGAGCAGGACGGCGAGCTCGGCGGGCACGGTCTTCTTCCTCTCGGACTTCGGGACCGAGGACGAGTTCGTCGGCGTCGTGCACGCGGTCATCGCGGCGCGGGCGCCGGGGACTCTGGTGATCGACCTCACCCATCACATCCCGCCGTTCGACGTCCGGGCGGGCAGCCACACACTCGTGCGCGCCGTCCCGCATCTCGGGCCGGGCGTCGTGCTCGGCGTCGTCGACCCCGGCGTCGGCACGGCGCGCCGCGGCATC
>DATAYX010000377.1:0-3519 GCA_036272355.1 Acidimicrobiales bacterium | reverse complement strand
CTCCCACTTGTGGCAGTGGAACCCGCACGCCCCGTACCCAGCCATCCCGTCCAGCAACTCCGACGAGATGTCGTCCGGCAACACCGCCAGCATCGCCGGCTCGGCGAACGGCGTATGGAGGAAATGCACCGTGTGCAGGTCGGGCCGCCGCTCGGCCAGCATCCGGCCGAGCAGCGAGAAGTGGTAGTCCTGGACCAGCACGGTGGCGCCGCCGTCCGCCCGTTCGCACACCACGTCCGCCATCGCACGGTTGTACGCCCGGTACCCCTCCCACGCCTGCCGCCAGTGCCGGTCGAAGCGGGGCCGGTTGGGCAGGTCGAACAAGTGATGGTGCACGTACCACAGCGTCGTGTTCGCGACCACGTCGTAGGCCTGCCGGTACGTCTCGTCGTCGACCACGACCGGGACGAGGTCGAGTCCCTCGACGTGCATCAGGCCCTTGGAGACGGCCTCGCGGTCCGCCGCTCCCATCGTCACGGAGGCCCACGTCGTGCCGCTGCCCGCGAGGAGCCGGTGCAGCGACGACGCCAGACCGCCCGCGGCGGGCACCGGGACCAGATCGCCGTCCGGTCCGGCGCGAAAGGAGAGGGGGCCGCGGTTGGAGACGACGATGGTGCGGCTCACGCGCGGCGCGGGAGCGACGAGAGAGAGGAGGCGGGTGTCCGGTCCAGCGCGGCCCGCAGCACGTCGGCGGCCTGGGGCCGCAGCTCGTGCAGGGGCCGGTTGCGGTGGATGCGCTCGCCCAGGTCGACCTGGGCCAGACGTTCCGTCCCCAGCGCCTGGCCCACGTCGATCAGCAGCCCGAGCTCGACGCCGTAGCCGTCCGCGAACCCGACCTTCTCGAAGACCCAGCGGTGGGCGGCGGTCTCGCCGGCCAGCGGTTGGCGCACGTCGGACAGCTCCGGGAAGAGGAGCTCGAGGACCGGGCGCGCCACGAGTTCGGTGACCCGTCCGCCGCCCGTCGGGTCGTCGTGCAGCGGCCGCGTGTAGAAGCCTTTGACCAGCGCGACGTCGTCAGTGGTGAGGAGGGGGCCGAGGAGCCCCGTCACGAATGCCGGCGTGGTGTTCGCGACGTCGGCGTCGAGATACACCACGACGTCGCCCGACGCCGCACCCAGGGCCGCGGCCATGGCCTGGCCCTTGCCGCCGGGGCCGCCGGGGCCGCTGACGACCCGGGCCCCGGCCTCGATGGCCCGGACGGCCGTGTCGTCGGTCGATCCGTCGTCGAGCACGATGACCTCGTCGACGAGGCCATTGCCCCCGTGCCGGGCCAGGAAGGGCTGGACCACGGCCCGGACCACCGAGCCCACGGTCGAGCCCTCGTCGCGGGCGGGGATGCAGACCGAGACGGTGCGGCCCGTGCGGGCCTTGGCCTCGAGGACCAGGTCCGAGGAGAAGTCCCCGTGGTGAAAGGTGCGTGCCACGCCCACGATTCAAGCAGTCAGGCTGCGTTGAGGTGACCGGCCCCCAGCGACTACCATGGTTGACATCATCCAGAGCGACTGAGGGACGGGCCCGTCGAAGTCGCGGCAACCAGTGCAACGCACCTGGTGCCAATGCCCGATCGATGAGGAGGACAGATGGTCGATTTCGTCACCGGGCTTCGCTGTCGTGAATGTCAGCGTCCCTTCCCTGCCGAAGCGCTGCACGTCTGCGACTACTGCTTCGGGCCGCTCGAGGTGGCCTACGACTACGAGCGGATCGCCGCGACCGTTAGCCGTGAGCGGATCGAGGCCGGGCCGCGCACCATCTGGCGGTACCGGGACCTGCTGCCCGTCGACGACGAGTCGCCGGTCGACCTGGGCGCCGGGTTCACCCCGCTCGTGCGGGCGGACCGGCTGGCGGCCGAGCTGGGGCTGGGTGAGCTGTGGATCAAGGACGACACCGCGAACCCGACCGGCTCGTTCAAGGACCGCGTCGTCTCGGTCGCGCTGACCAAGGCGCGGCGTCTCGGCTTCAAGGTGGCCGCGTGCGCCTCGACCGGGAACCTCGCCAACTCGGTGGCGGCCCACGCCGCCCGGGCCGGCATGGACTCCGTCGTGCTGATCCCCCACGACCTCGAGGCCGCCAAGGTCACGATGACCGCGGTCTACGGCGGCACCGTCGTGGCGGTGGACGGCACGTACGACGACGTGAACCGGCTGTGCGCGGAGCTCACCAGCGAGCGTC
This sequence comes from Acidimicrobiales bacterium, assembly GCA_036272355.1. Classification (GTDB taxonomy): domain Bacteria; phylum Actinomycetota; class Acidimicrobiia; order Acidimicrobiales; family RAAP-2; genus Bog-473. The sequence goes on along the minus strand of DATAYX010000377.1, from coordinate 1,350 downwards.
CGAGTTGGGCCTTCGTCAACGTCAACGTGCGCACCTACTACGCCGAAGGGTCCAAGACCCTGGCCTTCGAGATCGCCGAGCAGCTGGGTTGGCAGGCGCCGGACCACGTGGTGGTCCCGATCGGCTCGGGCAGCCAACTCACGAAGGTGGCAAAGGGTTTCTCCGAGCTGGGCAAGGTCGGCCTGTTGCCCGAGGAGCCCGCCGTGCGGGTCTCGGGCGCCCAGGCCGAGGGGTGCTCGCCCGTGGCGACCGCGTTCTTGGAGGGCACCGACGCCATCCGGCCGGTCAAGCCCAAGACGATCGCCAAGTCGCTGGCCATCGGGAACCCCGCCGACGGCTGGTACGCGCTCGACGTCATGAGGAAGTCGGGTGGCTCCTGCGCGGCGGTGACCGACGACGAAGTGCGCGACGCCATCGGGCTGCTCGCTCGGACCGAGGGGATCTTCGCCGAGACGGCGGGGGGCGTGACGATCGCCACGCTGTGCCGGCTGGCCGCCTCGGGCGCCATCCGCCCCGACGAGCGGGTGGTGGCGCTGGTCACCGGGCACGGCCTCAAGACCGTGGAGGCGCTGACCGGGGCCGAGGGCTCCTCTCCGACCGCCACCATTGCCCCGACCCTGGCGGCCTTCGATGCCGCCGTCGACAGCATCGAGGAGACGCCGAGCCGATGAGCGTGACCGTCCGCATCCCCACCCAGCTGCGCACCCTGACGGGGGGCGCCGGCGAGATCGCCGTCGAGGGAGCCTCGGTGGGCGAGGTGCTCAAGGCCCTCGACGCCGCCCATGCAGGCTTCTCCGATCGCCTCTTCGACGAGGGGGGCAATCTGCGCCGCTTCGTCAACGTCTTCCTGGCCGACGAAGACGTCCGGTTCCTGGACGGCCTGGCCACGCCGGTGGCGGACGGCCAGACCCTGTCGATCGTGCCGGCGGTGGCGGGGGGCTGACGGCCCGGCCGCCGGGGAGGGGTCCGGCGGGAGGGGGCGGTCGGCCGGCAGGAGGCGCGCTCGCCCTTGCACGCGACCCTTAAGGTGGGTACCGTTAGCACTCAGACGACGAGAGTGCTAATGGAGGAATAGAACCAGATGGCCAAGATCATCTCCTTCCACGAGGACGCCCGCAGGGGGCTGGAGACCGGCATGAACAAGCTGGCCGACGCCGTGCGCGTGACCCTCGGCCCGAAGGGCCGCAACGTGGTGCTCGACAAGAAGTGGGGCGCCCCGACCATCACCAACGACGGCGTGTCGATCGCCAAGGAGATCGACCTCGAGGACCCCTTCGAGAAGATCGGCGCCGAACTGGTCAAGGAGGTCGCCAAGAAGACCGACGACGTGGCCGGCGACGGGACCACGAC
>DATAYX010000376.1:0-2423 GCA_036272355.1 Acidimicrobiales bacterium | reverse complement strand
GCCGACGTGGCGGTGGCGCACGGCTCGGGGATGTTCCTCTCCGTCATGTCCACCGCGGTGCTGGGCACCGAGGCGACGCTGTGAGCCCCGAAGCGACCGCGGCCGCCGCGCCCGCTCGGTTCGAGCCACCGGTGGGAGTGGAGAGCACGGCCTTCTGGGAAGCCACCCGAGAGAGCCGGCTGCTCGTCCAGTGGTGCAGGTCGTGCGACCGCGGTGTCTTCTATCCCCGGGTGTTCTGTCCGCACTGCGGGGGTGGCGCCGACGCGCTCGAGTGGCGCACCGCCAGCGGGCGGGCGACGGTCTACGCCGCCGTGGTGGAGCACAAGCCACAGGCCGCCGGTGCCAATTTCTCCGGCGGCGAGCCGTACTGTGTGGCACTGGTCGACCTGGAGGAGGGCGTGCGCATGCTGACCAATGTCGTGGGCTGTCCGCCCGAGGAGGTCCGCTGCGGCATGCCGGTCAGCGTCACGTGGGAACCCCTCAGCGACGGCCGGCGGCTGCCGCTCTTCGAGCCGGTGAAGAACGCGTCGTGACGCGGCCATGACCCTGCCCGACGACAAACGCGCCGCCGCCGCCCAGGGCATGCTGCACGCCTGGTGGGCCGCGCGGATCCCGGACCGCCTGGCGGTGATCTCGCCGCACGGCGACCGCTCCTACGAGGACCTCAACCACGAGATAAACCGGGTCGCTCGCGCCCTGCGCGCCCGGGGGCTCGAAGCGGGCGACGCCATCGCCCTGATGTGCACGAACCGGCCCGAGTTCCTCGAGGTCCTGTACGCGGCGCAGCGCATCGGCCTGCGCATGACGCCGATCAACTGGCACCTGACCGGCGAGGAGGCCTCGTACATCATCGAGAATTGCGGGGCCAAGGCGTTCGTCTGCTCGGGCGAACTGGGCGATCGGGTCGTGCGCGCCGCGGAGGGCGGCGGCCCCAAGCTGGTGAAGATCAACACCGGCGGCTACCTGCCGGGCTTCGAGATGTACAACTCGGTCGTCGCGGAGGAAGACGCCTCCGACATCGAGGACCCGGAGATGGGCACCCAGATGCTCTACACGTCGGGCACGACGGGCCGGCCGAAAGGCGTGCACCGGGCCACCGCGGCCACGAGCGCGCTGGCCATGGTCAACTTCAGCGGCTACGACGAGGACTGGGCGGCGAGCACCGACGCCCACCTGCTGACAGGCCCGCTGTACCACGCCGCACCACTGGCCTTCTCGGTAGCGGTTCCCTATCTCTACGGGGTGCCGGTCGTGGTGATGGACCACTGGGACGCCGTCGAGGCGTTGCGGCTGATCGAGACGCACGGCATCACCCACACCCACATGGTGCCGACGATGTTCCACCGCCTGGTCGCCCTGCCCGAGGAGACCCGGCGGCGGTACGACACGTCGTCCTTGCGCTTCGTCATCCACGGGGCCGCGCCCTGCCCGGTGCCGGTCAAGCAGCGCCTCATCGAGTGGCTGGGCCCGGTCGTGACCGAGTATTACGCCGCCACCGAAGGCCTCGGGACGTGGGTGGATTCGAAGACGTGGCTCGAGCACCCGGGAACGGTCGGGCGGCCGATGGTGCCGGGTCTCGTCAAGGTGGCGGACGAGGACGGCAACGACCTCGCGCCCGGTGAGATCGGTCTCGTCTTCCTCCAGGCACCCGAGGCCACGAGGTTCGATTACTACGGCGACGAGAAGAAGACGGCCGACGCATTCCGGGGCGACTACTTCACGCTGGGCGACATGGGCTACATGGACGAAGACGGGTTCCTGTTCCTGACCGACCGCACGGCCAACCTCATCATCTCGGGCGGGGTGAACATCTACCCGGCCGAGGTGGACGCCGTGCTCCTCGAGCACCCCGCCGTCGGCGACGTCGCGACGATCGGCGTGCCGGACGAGGAGTGGGGCGAGGCGGTCAAGGCGGTCGTGCAACCGGCGGAGGGCGTCGAGGGCAACGACGCACTGGCAACCGAGCTGATGGAGTACTGCCGCGCCCACCTCGCCCACTACAAGTGCCCGCGCACCGTCGATTTCGTCGCCGAGCTGCCGCGGGAGGATACTGGGAAGATCTTCAAGAGAAAGCTGCGCGAGCAGTACCGGACCGCCGCGGCCGGTAACTGACCAAACACCAAAGGAGCGATCAACGTGGGTATCTGTGACGGTCGGGTCGTCGTCATCACCGGAGCTGGTCGGGGCATCGGCCGTGAGCACGCCCTGCTCTTCGCCCGGGAGGGCGCGAAGGTCGTGATCAACGACCTCGGCGGCGAGATGGACGGCAGCGGGTCCTCGACGGGTCCGGCGGGCGAGGTGGTGAACGAGATCCGCGCCATGGGCGGCGAAGCCGTCGCCAACGGCGACGACGTCTCGGACTACGAGGGAGCCGGTCGCCTCATCCAGGCGGCGGTCGACAACTTCGGGACCATCGACGTGCT
>DATAYX010000375.1:0-3837 GCA_036272355.1 Acidimicrobiales bacterium | reverse complement strand
GGATGAAACCGGTAGCGCTCCGGCGCCCGGGTGGCGAGGTGTTCGCGGAGCGCGTGCGGGGCACGCCGGGGCTCGACGACGGCGTCGAGCTCGCAGAAGAGCGCGCCCGTGACATCGCCGCGGACGGCGGGATTGCACCGCCGCACCTCGTCGGGCTCGAGGAAGACGCTCGAGCGCTCCTTGGCTTCGGGGCTCAGCGAGAACGCCTGCATGACGGAGCGCTCCGGCGCCGTCTCGGCCACCGTCAGCGAGCCGGCGGCCCGGAAGCCGATGCCCGGGATGCGGTCGCCGATCTCTTCCCATCGGGCCCGCGCCCGCCGCGCCGCGTCGAGCTCAGTGCCGCTTCGACGTCCGCTGATCCAGACCAGGCCGAAGTTGCGCACCGACGCGCCGACGGGCGCCCGCTCGGCCTCGAGGTGATCGACCGTGAACCCGGCCTCGATCAATTCGAACGCGTGCCACGTACCGACGATGCCGGCGCCGACCACGACGGCCCTCGGCGTCGTGTGCGTCACGTCCAGGTGTGTGCGGTCTGCCCGATCGCCGCCCTGATGGCGTCCGCCGCCTCCCACGGCCGGGGATGCCCGAAGACGGCACTCCCGGCCACGAACACGTTCGCCCCGGCCCGTGCCGCCACCGGCGCCGTGTCGGGGTCGATCCCACCGTCCACCTCGATGTCCAGCGCGAGGTCGTCGGCCTCGACGGCGGCGCGCACCTGGCCCACCTTGGGCATGACCTCGGCGATGAAGCTCTGGCCTCCGAACCCCGGGAAGACCGTCATGCACAACACGAGGTCGACCTGGTCCAGGTACGGCTCGACCGCCTCGAACGCCGTGTCGGGGTTGAGCGCAAGGCCCGCCCGCAATCCGAGACCGCGCATCTGTGCCACGAGCGCGTCGGTGTCGCCGACCTCCACGTGCACCGTGCAGCCGTCCGCTCCCGCCCGCGCGAAATCGTCGAGGTAGCGGCCCGGGTCGGTCATCATCAGGTGGCAGTCGAAGAACAGTGGCGAGTGGCGGCGGAGCGAAGCCACGACCGGCGGCCCGATCGTGACGTTCGGGACGAAGTGCCCGTCCATCACGTCGACATGCAGCCAATCCGCCGCCGGAGCGACCTCGCCGACCTGTTCGGCCAGCATCCCGAAGTCTGCCGACAACACCGACGGTGCGATACGCACGTCACCGGGCCGGCCCGCGTCGCGCACGTCGGTGGGTGGCCCTCCCGTCATGGTTCGGTACCGCCGCTCAGCTGAAGCGCGCCCAGCAGAGAATGCGTTTGAACCCGTAGAAGTACGGTTCCCGCTCCCCCAGCTCCTCGATCAGCCGTTCCCGGTACCGCTCGACGAACTCCTCGAAGAGCTCGGGGCTCAGCTGCTTGCGGTAGGGCGTCAGCAACGTGCCCATCACCCACTCGACGACCTCTCCGGTCGACTCGAGCTCGTGGCCGTAGACCTCCATGCGCACGACCTGGTCCTTGGCCCCGAGTTCGTAGAGGAGATCCGCGTACAGCTCGGGCGAGAGCACGAACCGGCCGCGGTCCTCGGGCATCTCGCCGTCGAGCGCGTCGATGAACGGTGTCTCGTTGGCGAGTGCGTGCGCGAGGACGTGCGAGGGGTGGCGGAAGTTCGCGGGCACCTGGAACGCGAGCTGCCCGTCGGGCACCAGGGCCGTCCGCATTCTGGCGAGGAGGTTGAGGTGGTCGTCGATCCAGTGCAAGGACGCGTTGGCGAACACGAGATCGAGGCCTTCGTCGAGCCAGGTTGCGATGTCACCGGACGCGAACGAGAGGCCGTCCACGTCACCGTGCGCCGCCTGGGCGCGGGCCAACATGGCCGGCGAGGCGTCGACGCCGATCGTCTCCTTCGCTTCCATCTCCTGATGCAGGATCTTGGTCAGATCCCCGGTCCCGCAGCCGAGGTCGACGACGCGCCCGCCCGGTACGGGGTGGCAGAGCATGAGGAGATCGTCAAACGGTTGTTGGCGCTCCGAGCGAAACCGCTCGTATTGCTCGGGACTCCATCCGTCGATCGGCGTCACGGTCACTGCTCTCATTCTTAGTCCGTCCCGAGACGCTCGTTTACCGCCGGCCGCACACCGCGCAGCCACTCTTCGGCTGACATGGGCGAACGGCTCTCGGGTTGCACTCGGCGCAACTCGAGAAAACCCGCACCCGTCACCACGGAGGCGCCGACGAGCGTGCCCGGGGCTGCAGTGCTGTGATCAGGCGGGGGGGGCGCTACCGGCGCTTCGAGTACACCCAGGCGCTTGCCCCGGAACGTCGTCCAGGCGTGCTCCAGGCGCACGACCCGGTGCAACTGCTCGGCCGGCTGGGCCCAGTCGAGGTGAAGGTCCTCTTTCGTGATCTTCTCTGCGACCGTCACCTCGCCACGCTGTGGCTCGGCCTCGGGCAAGCCATCGAGTCCGTCCTTCAGTGTGTCCACGAGAAGGTCGCTTGCCGTGTCGACGAGACGCGCCCGCAGATCCGTCAACGTGACGTCGTCGTCCATTCGGACGCGGCGCACGGCGTAGATGTCGCCGGTGTCGAGTCCCTCGGCGACCTTCATGAGGCACACGCCGGTCTCCGCGTCGCCCGCGAGGATCGCCCGTTCCACCGGGGCCGCACCGCGCCAACGGGGAAGGAGCGAGAAATGGACGTTGACCATGGGAAGCTCGTCCAGGACGGAGGCGGGGATGATGCGGCCGAACGCCACGACGACGGCGAGCTCGGCGTCGAGGCCGACCAACTCGTTCATGTCGTGGCTGACCGGGATGCCCAGCTCGAGTGCCGCCTCCTTCACCGGGCTCGGCGTGGTCTGCGCGCCGCGCCCGCGTCGGCGGTCCGGGCGGGTAACGCAGAGGACGACGTCGTGCCCCGCCTGCACCAGAGCGTGCAACGGTGGCACCGCCATCTGCGGGGTGCCGAGGTACGCGAGCCGGGCCACCCGATCACCGTAGGACAGGCGGCGGCGGGAAGGCGATGCTCGTGCGCCGCGAAACGACAGTCTTACAGCGAGAAGAGGCTGGAGAGGCCGTCGGGGTCCGGCGAGGCCATGTCGAGCGTGCGGCTGCGAAGGATCTTGAGCGCGTCCTTGCGCTGATCGTCGTCGAGCCGTTCCACGAGCAGGATCCCGTCGAGGTGGTCGAGCTCGTGTTGGAACACGCGTCCCTCGAACTCAGTGGCCTCGATGGAGATTTCGTTGCCGTCGAGGTCGAGGCCGACGAGGTGGACCGCATTCGGGCGGACGATCTCCCAACTGAGGCCCGGGATGGACAGGCAACCCTCCTCGTAGGTCCACTCCCCGTCACTCTCGAGGATGCGCGGGTTGATGATGGTCCGCGCGCCGTCGCCGGCGTCGTACACGAAGATCCGCCGCTGCACGCCGACCTGGTTGGCCGCCAAGCCACTGCCCGGCGCGGCGTACATCGTCTCGATCATGGAGTCGACCAGGCTCGCCACGGCGCCGTCGATCTCCTCGACCTCGCGGGTGCGCTCCTTGAGCACGGGGTCGCCGTACTGACGGATGGTGAGCTCGGACACCCCGTCATTCTACCGGTGGCTCCTTTGGCCCCGGGCAGCGGTGACTGCCGCACCCGGCGTGCGACGGACTGCTCAGAGGGTGGTCGGGTCCACCTCGACGCGCAGTCCACGGCCCGCCGGGCGGGGCGTGTCGGCCAACAGGTCGCAGAGCTCCCGATGGTCGGGCGCCTGCACGAGGAACCTCGTCTCGTCCAACGGTGTCACCGAGAGCCGGGGGTCGGCCGCCGCCGCGCCGGCAAGCGACTCGGCGTACGCGCCGGCGAGCGTTCCCGACACCAACGCCAGTGCGGAGAACGGCGG
>DATAYX010000374.1:0-2257 GCA_036272355.1 Acidimicrobiales bacterium | reverse complement strand
TCCATCGCCCGCTGTTCCTCCGAGCGCAAGATCCGTTCGACTTCGTCGTCGATGACCTTGGAGGTGTCCTCGGAGTAATCACGCGTGTGCATGAGGTCCTCGCCCAGGAAGACCTGGCCCTGCGAGCCCCATGCCATGGGGCCGATGGCCTCGCTCATGCCCCATTCGCGCACCATCTTGCGTGCCAACTCGGTGTTGCCGACGAGGTCGTTGGCCGCGCCCGTCGAGAGGTCGCCGTAGACGAGGATCTCCGCGCAGCGGCCACCCATGCGCACGCAGAGCGCGTCCTCGATGTACTGGCGCGCATGGATGTGGCGCTCCTCCATCGGCAGTTGGTGGGTCACGCCCAGCGCCATGCCGGTCGGCAGGATCGTCACCTTGTGCACCGGGTCGGCGTTCTCGAGCACATAGGCCAGCACGGCGTGGCCGCCCTCGTGGTAGGCGATGCGCTCCTTCTCCTCCTCCGACAGCACCATCGACTCGCGGCGCTGGCCGAGCAGCACACGGTCACGTGCCGTCTCGAAGTCGGCCATGGCGATCTCCGCGCTGCCGCGCCGCACTGCGTGGAGCGCGGCCTCGTTGACCAGGTTGGCCAGGTCGGCACCCGACATGCCGGGCGTGCCGCGCGCCACGATGGTGAGGTCGACGTCCGACGCGATGCGCTTGCCCTTGCAGTGCACCTGGAGGATCGGCAGCCGCTCCTCGAGGTCCGGCAGCGGCACCACGATCTGACGGTCGAAGCGTCCCGGTCGCAGGAGCGCCGGGTCCAAGATGTCGGGACGGTTCGTCGCCGCGATCATCACGACACCCTCGGAGGTGTCGAAGCCGTCCATTTCCGAGAGCATCTGGTTCAGGGTCTGCTCCCGCTCGTCGTGCCCGCCGCCCAGGCCGGCGCCGCGCTTGCGGCCGATCGAGTCGATCTCGTCGACGAAGACGATCGCCGGCGCCTGCTTGCGTGCCGTCTGGAACAGGTCGCGCACCCGGCTGGCGCCGACGCCCACGAACATCTCCATGAAGTCCGAGCCGCTGACCGACATGAAGGGCACGCCGGCCTCGCCGGCCACCGCCCGTGCGATGAGCGTTTTGCCGGTGCCGGGCGGCCCGACCAGCAGCACTCCCTTGGGGATCTTCGCCCCGATCTCCTTGAAGCGAGCCGGCGTCTTCAGGAAGTCCACGACCTCGCTGATCTCCTGTTTGACGCCGGTGTAGCCGGCCACGTCCTCGAAGGTCGTCGAGGGGCGGTCGCTGCTGAACTGCTTGGCCTTGGAACGGCCGATCGACATGATCCCCGACATCTGGCCCCGGGTCTGGCGCCCGATGAAATAGATGAAGGCCGCCCCGATGCCGATGATGAAGACGTAGGGGAGGATGTCGCCCAGCAGGTTCGACGACGGGGTCGGGAAGCTGACCTCGACGCCGTCGCTGCGCATCGTCTGCACGTCGGCGGGCAGGGACGGCGTCGGCCCCTGTACCTGGTAGCTCTTGCCGTTCTCCCCCTTGAAGTTCCCGTTGATCTGGCCGCTGGAGTTGGAGATCTTGGCCGTGGCGATCTTCTTGGCCTGCACGTCCTGCATGAACTGCGTGTACGAGAGGGTCTGGGCGTTGTTGGTCTTGATCGTGCCCACGGCCAGGAGGATGGCCACGATGCCGATGGCGAGGACGCCCCACAGCCAGCGCCAGCTCTGCCCGCTCGACGCCCCGGGTTGATTGGGGCCGCCCTCGTTCTGACCGTTCTGTGGCGCGTTCGGCCGGTTCGCCGGCTTCTCGGCGCGCTGGGGACTCACACCGACCATGCTAGGCGCCGCCCCCGCTTCACGGTGACCGCCCCTCACCAGGACCGTTGGCGGACCGACCTGCGGATTCTCGGTCGCGACGCGCCGGTATCGTCGTGCCGATGACCGACCCCGAGACCGGCGCGCCCTCAGTGGGACCACCGGCCCGGCCACCGGGGCCCATCCCCGCCGGTTACGTACCCCGCGAATTGCTGCAGCAGCACGCCCCACCTGCGCCGCCCCCGATCCCCGGGTCCTCCGTGCTGTCCGACGCCGCGCTCCCCGAGGTACCCGGGGTTGCGCCTCCTGTCGGCCCTCCCTTCCTCGATACGCCCTGGGTCCCACCGAAGACCCCCCGCCAGGCCTGGTACTGGCTTCTCTTCGCCGTGGGCGGCTTCGTCGTCGGCCAGCTCGCCGCCGGGGTCTTCGCCTTCGTCGCCGGCGCCGTGGCCGGCAAGACCGTGGCGCAGACCGAAGCGCTGGCG
>DATAYX010000373.1:0-3240 GCA_036272355.1 Acidimicrobiales bacterium | reverse complement strand
GCCGCGTTCGCCATCCACGCCACCCGGCTCGTCGAGGCGGGACGACCCCCGTGCCCCCTCTGCTCGTTGCCCCTCGACCCGTCGGGCCACGACTGCCCGCGTACGAACGGGCACCGACCACCGGTCACCTGAGCGCGGTGTCCGACGCCACCGTCGAGCACGTCCTCACCGAGGGTGAGATGGAGGTGCACGGGCGCATCGCCGGGAGTTCCAACGCCACCCTGCTCGTCACCTGCCGGCTGGGCGACGACGAGTTGCTCGCCGTGTACAAGCCGCACAAGGGCGAGCGACCGCTCTGGGACTTCCCCGGCGGCCTGTTCCGTCGCGAGGTCGCGGCCTACGTGCTGTCCGAGGCGCTCGGCTGGGGCCTGGTCCCCGAAACGGTGCAGCGGCCCGAGGGGCCCTTCGGCCCCGGCTCGGTGCAACGCTTCGTGCACGAGGACGGCACGTCGCACTACTTCACGCTGCGCGACGATCCCAAGTGGCATCCGGCGCTCATGCAGGTCTGCGCGTTCGACGTCGTCGCCAACAACGCCGACCGCAAGAGCGGCCATGTGCTGTTGGCCGAGGACCGCCTCTGGGCGATCGATCACGGCCTCTGCTTCAACGAGCACGACAAACTGCGCACGGTGATCTGGGACTTCGGCGGCGTCACCCTCGAGCCCGTCGTCCAGGAGGACCTCGGTCGCCTCGCCCACGACGGCCCGTCGCCCGCACTGTGCGCACTGCTCGAGCCGGCCGAGGTGGCCGCGACCTGGGACCGCCTGGCCTGGCTGCTCAGCCTGCGGGCCCTGCCCGAGATGCACGACGACGGCGACTGGCCGCCCTACCCCTGGCCTCTCGTCTGACCGGGCGACCGTCCACCCTGGTCACCGGGGTTTTCTGGCCCGTGATTCCTGACTGGATACATCGTTAATATTGAACAACGATCATCTATGGGTGGACGGTGAACGACGACCGTCCCTAGGGAGGCCCTGTGTCGATTGACCCACTCATCGTCCTCGGTAGCGCCGTGGTTGGCTTCCTGGTGGGCATGACCGGCGCCGGGGGCGGGGCGCTCATGACGCCGATGCTCATCCTCTTCTTCAACGTCAAGCCGTCGACCGCCATCTCGAGCGACCTCGTCGCGGCCGTGCTCATGCGTCCCGTGGGTGCCGCCGTGCACATGACGAAGAAGACGGTCAACTACCGGCTCGTCGGCTACATGGTCCTCGGCTCGGTCCCCGCCGCGCTGCTCGGTGCATGGTCGCTCCACCTGCTCGGCAACTCCAAGGACGCGGAGAGCCACGTGCAGACCATCCTCGGCGCCGCGCTGCTCGTCGGGGCCGCCGCCATGACGCTGCGGGTGTTCCTCGACAAGCGATCGGGCCAGCGGCGGCACGGCATCATCAGCAACGTTGCCGTGCGGCCGCTTCCCACGGTCGCCATCGGGGTCGTCGGCGGCTTCATCGTCGGCATGACCTCGGTGGGCTCCGGGTCGCTGATGATCGTGCTCCTCCTCTTCCTGTACCCCGTGCTCGGGGCGAACCAGCTCGTCGGCACCGATCTCACCCAGGCCGTGCCACTCACGCTGGCCGCCGCACTGGGGGCACTGGCGTTCGGGCACATCGAGTTCTCCGTGACGACGTCCATCGTCATCGGAAGCGTCCCGGCCGTCCTCGTGGGCGCGCTCATCTCCTCGCGGGCACCGGACCGCTTCATCCGCCCGGTCATCACGTTCGTCATCTTCGCCTCGGGCCTCAAGTACGTCGGCCTGGGCACGACGGCCCTCGGCTGGACGCTCGGCGCGGTGCTCCTGGCCGCTGCGCTCTACTGGGTCTTCTACGCGCGTCCGCGCCGCGCCGGCGTCGCGACGGGCTCCGCCAATCCGCTGCACTACGGGCGCGACGCGGACGACCCACACCTCGAGCTCGAGGGCGCACCCAGGACCTGACGCATCGGCGGGACCGAGCCCGCCCGCCAGCCGGGCCGCCGTTTAGATGTGGTATCCCTGCGTCACCAGCTGGGCGATGACCTGCTGGGCCACCACCTGTCCCCCGCCTGGCGTGAGGTGCGTGCCGTCGGGGGTGCGGGTGTTGACGATCTGCCCCGCCGCGTTGGTCGTGAACGCGGTGTAGCCGCCCGTCGGCGTGCCGAGCGACTTGTCCGTGTCGATGAAGGTGACCGGTGGCTTGGCCGCTGCCGCCTGTTGCTTCGCGATGGTGTTGAGATCTGCCATCTGCGTGCTGAGCGTCGGGTTCTGCATCGGCGGCATGCCCACCCACACGACGAGGGCACCGGTGCTCCCCGCGATCTGCATGAACTGCGCCACGCGCTGTGCGTAGAGGCCGTTCCATGCCGGCGACGCGTAGGGGGTGTCGGGTGGCCCCAGGAAGTCCTGGGCGTCGTTGGCCCCGATCATCACGACGACCACCTGCGGGTTGTCCGCCTTGATGTCGTTCGACAGTTCGGCGGGCCAGTTGAAGTAGTCGGGCCGGGTGAGGCCCGTGCTCTCCCGTCCGTCGAGCCCCGCGGTGACCACGCCGGTCCCCGCGAGGTCCGACTGGAGCGCGCCGCCCATGTCGAGCCCCACGGAGTCGCCGACGATCAGCACGCGCAGCGGGGTCGCAGCCGTCGGGAGCTTGGGGTTGGGCGGCACCGTCGTGGTCGTCGGCGCCCCCGCCTGTGCCGGCAGCGTCGACGGCTGCGTCTTCGACTTGGTCTTGGTCTTGCTGCCGTGCGGCCCCGAGATGACGAGGCCGGCCGTGCCGCCCGGCTGGTCGTTCTCGCGTCCGGTCGCCGACACGACGCGCGACAGTTGCAGCGCGCGGCTCAGCGCAGCGAAGGGCCGGGTGATGTCGAGGCTGATCGTCCGGCGCTCGCCCACCGGCGAGACCTGCGCGTTGTGCTGGAGCGTGGGAGCGAACAGCACGAACCACAGCGCGAAGGCCAGCACGCCGAGCAGCAGCACCCGGGTCCAGGGCAAGCGCACCCGCCCGTCGGGTGGCGGCGTGCCGTCCTCGCCCGTGACCCAGACCGTCGCCGGCTCGCTCCCATGCCCGTCGGTGGGCGGGACAACCGGGGCGTCGGCAGTCGTCGGGAGGTCGGTGTCCATGTCCTTCAGAACCGGTAGTAGATGAAGGGCGCGACGCCCACGGGTCCGAACGTGGTGATGCCCGCCAGGGCTATGCCCAGGATCCCGACCTGCCACGCCGCGTGCATGCGCGAGAACGAGGCCTGGAGCCGTGACACGCTGATCGA
>DATAYX010000372.1:0-2446 GCA_036272355.1 Acidimicrobiales bacterium | reverse complement strand
TGCTGGACTGGCTGGGCGAGAAGAACGCGGCCGATATCCTCACCCGGTCCGCTCCGAACAACGTGACCTCGGAGATGGGACTCGCACTCCTGGACGTCGCCGACGCGATCCGTCCGCATGCCGACGTCGTCGCCTTCCTGCACGACGTGGATGACGACGGCTTCCTCGACGACGACCGGCTCGCGAAGCTTCAGGGTGGTCCGCAGGCCCGAGACGCCATCCGAGGTTTCCTTTACCGGTACGGCATGCGTTGCGTCGGCGAGATCGACATCACGAGGCCGCGCTGGAGCGAGCACCCCACCGCGCTCTTGCCGCTGCTCCTGGGCAACATCGAGCGTTTCGCACCGGGTGAGGCGGCACGGCGCTTCGAGCGGGGGGCCCGGGAAGCACAGATGAAGGAAACGGAGGTGCTGGAGCGCCTGCGCGCGCTACCCGATGGCGAGAACAAGGCGGACGAGACCAAGCGGATGATCGACCGGGTGCGGACCTTCGTCGGGTACCGCGAGTATCCGAAGTACAGCATGGTCAACCGGTACTTCGTCTACAAGCAAGCCCTGCTGCGCGAGGCCGACCGCCTCGTGCAGGCACAGGTGGTTCGTGTCAGGGAGGACATCTTCTTCCTCACCTTCGACGAACTCCACGAGGTGGTGCGAACGAACCAGGTCGATCGGGAGCTGATCCGGCAGCGCAGGGACGAGTTCGAGTCGTATTCCAGCCTCGCACCCCCCCGGGTGCTCACGTCGGACGGTGAGGCGGTCGCCGGATCCTACGCACGCGGCGACCGGCCGACCGGGGCGCTGGTGGGGTTGGGTGTGTCCGCCGGAACCGTCGAGGGTCGAGCCCGCGTCATCCTCGACATGGCGGACGCCGACCCCGAGGAGGGCGACATCCTGGTGACGGGGTACACCGACCCCAGTTGGTCTCCGCTGTTCGTCGCGATCACGGGCCTGGTGACCGAGGTCGGCGGCCTCATGACCCACGGGGCGGTGATCGCGCGGGAGTACGGGCTGCCCGCGGTCGTCGGCGTCGAGCACGCCACCGACCTGATCGAGGACGGGCAGCGGATCAGGCTGAACGGGACCGAGGGCTCGATCGAGATCCTCGACGCGACCTGACGACTGCGTCCTCAGTCCCCTGCCTTCTCCCAGACGGACACATGCTTCATGCTCTCGCCGGTGAAAGGTGAGCGGTCCCAGTCCTGCCAACGCTCGCGGAGGCGCATTCCCGCGATGCGGGCCATGAGATCGAGCTCGGCGGGCCACACGAGGCGCCAGGGCGCGGCGAACTTCTTGGGGCCGTCCTCGCGGAACCAGATGTGATGCGACACGCCGAGCTGGCGGGCCACGTCGAACTCGTCGTAGCCCACTCTCTGCGGCGTGAGGCTGAACACGAGTGACGACTCGCCCGGCGGCAGGCGGCGGAGCGGCGGGACGATGACCTCGATCACGAAACACCCGCCCGGCTCGAGATGAGCGGCCGCGTTGCGAAAGCACTCGACCTGCTCGTCCTGCGTGAGGAGGTTCCCGATGGTGTTGAACACCAGATAGACGACGCGGAAGGTCCCGGCGACCCTGATCGACGTCATGTCGCCGATCGTGACGTCGATCGCCTCGGACCCGTGCTTCTTCTGCAGCTGTGCCGCCATGTCCGAGGAGAGCTCGATCCCCGCCACGGGCACGCCACGGTCGCTCAAGGGCAGGGCGATGCGCCCGGTCCCGACCGCGAACTCGAGGGCTCGCCCCCCGGCTGCCAGGTCGGCCAGAAAGTCCACCGTGCTCGCGACGACGGCGGGATCGAACGCGCCGGTCGAGTCGGCGTCGTAGTGCGCCGCGATCTCACCGACGAAGAGGTTCTTGCGCTCCTCCGACACGGTCTGCCGGGGCGAGCCGCCCTAGTCCGTCTTCACGACGAGCACGGCGCAGTGCGCGCCATGGGCGACCGAGTTCGGCACGCTGCCCAGATACCGGCGGGCGCCTCGCATCCCCTTGCTCCCCACCACGATCAGGTCCGCACCCACCTCGGCCGCGGTGGACAAGATGACGCCGTCCGCGTCCCCCTGCGCCGCATGCGCCTCCACCGCCAACCCTTTTCCGTGCTTCCGCAACGCCTCATCGACCACGCGTTTCGCTGCCTCGTCGAGCAGAGCGGCCCCGGCGCCCGAGTCGACCAACGGCGCGCCCGTCATCGAGGCCGAGGCCGCGCTGGACCGCGCGGCGCGGGTCGCCGTGACGATGTGCAACTCGGAGCCCCAGGAGCGAGCGATCTCCGCCGCCGCCTCGACCGCGCGGTCGGCGGTCTCGGAGCCGTCGGTCCCCACTACGAGCACCTTGTACATGGGCGATCCCCTTTGTGCGCCGGGAGGTTCAGCGTAGCGGGGACGGCGCCGCGACCGCCGGGCCGAGCTGCACGGGCATGCCCGGGATGCAAGAGTGACGACACCGTGAGG
>DATAYX010000371.1:0-2029 GCA_036272355.1 Acidimicrobiales bacterium | reverse complement strand
CCTGCGGCCGGACGCGGGCTTCGAAGGCATCGCGCCGGTCGCGGTGGACTCGGGCGAGGGGCGCTGGACGGCCTTGGAGGCGATCAACCGAGGCGTCCCCGCGCCGGTGATCGCGACGTCGCTGTTCACCCGCTTCGCCTCGCAGGACAAGGACTCCTTCCAGCTGAAGATGGTCGCCGCGCTGCGGAACCAGTTCGGCGGCCATGCCGTCACGCTCGAGTCGGGCGCACAGGGCATGGAGACCGAGACCCCCAGCCCCTAAGCGAGCGACGCAGCCGTGTTGACCCCAGTCGAAGATGTCACGAGCGCGTTCGCGGACGCGGTCGTCGAGGCGTTCAGGTCGCGCCCCGGACCGCGGTTTTCCCTCGTGCTCTCGGGGGGCTCGACGGCGCGTGAATGCTACGAGGTACTGGCCGGCGCCGACGGAGTGGACTGGTCGCTCGTCGACGTCTACGTGGGCGACGAGCGGCTCGTGCCTCCCGACGACGATGACGCCAACCAGCGGTTGATCCGGGAATCGCTGCTGGACCGGGTTGGCGGCGTCGGCTCGTTCAACCCGTGGGACACGACCTTGCCGGTCGACGAGTGCGTGGCCGCCTACCAACGGGTGATCGGCGACCTCGTGACGGGACCGGGAATCGACCTGATCCATCTCGGCATGGGCCCAGACGGACACACGGCGTCATTGTTCAAGGGGTCGCCCGCGCTCGACGCGGAGCCCGGCGAGCTGGTGGCCGTGAACGAGGATCCGAGCGGGAACAACCCCCACAAGCGCCTCACGCTGACGCTCCCCGTCATCAACTCGGCGCGCCTGGCGGTCTTCACCGTGGCGGGGGCGTCCAAGGCGGACGCCGTCGCCGCCCTGCTGCGGGGCGACGACATCCCGGCCGCCCGCGTCCACGCCGGCCACATGCTGTGGCTGGTGGATGGTCCGGCCCGCGCCGCAGCCCCCTAGATTGGCGCGGATGCTGAGCGACGCCGATCTCCTCCATACGCCGCTGCCCGACCTCACGGCGCTGGCCCGCACCGTGCGCGACAGCGCCCACGGCCGGCGGGTGACGTTCTCGCCCAAGGTCTTCATCCCCTTGACGATGCTGTGCCGTGACCGCTGCGGCTATTGCACGTTCGCCAAGGCGCCGGCGCGGCTGAAGTCGCCCTACCTGACGCCCGACGAGGTGCTTGCGGTGGCGCGGGCGGGGCGGGCGGCGGGCTGCCACGAGGCGCTGTTCACGCTCGGCGAGCGGCCCGAACTGCGCTACCCGGTGGCGGCGGCGTGGCTGGCGGCGCAGGGGTACGGGTCGACGGTCGAGTATCTCGCCGCGATGTGCCGGCTGGTGGTCGAAGAGACGGGGCTCCTCCCCCACGCCAATGCCGGCGCACTCCATGCCGACGAACTGGCCGCGCTGCGGCCGGTCACCGCGAGCCAGGGCATGATGCTCGAGTCACTGGCGGAGGGGCTGGCGGCGCACCGCGGCGCGCCGGACAAGGACCCGGCGCGGCGCCTGGCCACGCTCGAGGCGGCGGGCGAGTTGGCCATCCCGTTCACGACGGGCATCCTCGTCGGGATCGGCGACACGCGGGCCGACCAGCTGGCCTCGCTGCGGGCGATCGCGGCGGCGCACGACCGGCACGGGCACGTCCAAGAGGTGATCGTGCAGAACTTCCTGCCGAAGCCCGGGACGGCCATGTACAAGGCCGCACCGTGTCCGGCCGACGACCTCGTGTGGGCGATCGCGGCGGCGCGCCTGGTGCTGCCGCCCGACGTGCACGTGCAGGCGCCGCCGAACCTGTCCGACGACCTGGCGCCGCTGCTCGAGGCGGGCATCGACGACTGGGGTGGCGTCTCGCCGGTGACGGCCGACCACGTCAACCCCGAGCGGGCCTGGCCGGCGCTGGAGGTACTGCGGGACGCGACGGAGGCGGCGGGGCACACCCTGGCGCCGCGGCTGACCGTGTACCCGACGTTCGCGCTCGACCCCGGGCGGTGGCTCGACGAGGCGATGCGCTTCCCGGTCCTCGACGCGTCCGA
>DATAYX010000370.1:0-2960 GCA_036272355.1 Acidimicrobiales bacterium | reverse complement strand
CACCCCGCGGCCGCCGCCTCGGCTGCCACGACGTCGGGGCCGTCGGACAGGCAGGCCGCCGCGTGCACCGCGGCCCGCGCCACCTCCGACCGCACGAGCATGTCGGCGCAGATGTGCTTGACCGCCTGGAAGGAGCCGATGGGCTTGCCGAACTGCTGTCGTTCCTTGGCGTAGGCCACCGCCAGCTCGAGCGCCGCGGCGGCGTGCCCGACCTGGAGCGCCGCGGTGAGCAGCGCGCCCTGGTGCCGGAGCCGACCACGGTCGTCGCCCACCGCGCCGCCGAACGGCAGCGCGTCCAGTCGCCAGAGCGGGGTCAGGGGGTCGAGCGGATGCTCGACGCGGTGTGCGCCGCCCACCGGCGCCGGCGTCAACAGCTGCCCCGGTCCGTCGTCGTCCACGACGAGCAGTGCGTCGAGTGCGCCGAGGTGCTCCACCAGAACCGGGCCCGGCCGGCTCGTCGTATGGACGCCGACTTGGGCGCGCCCCTCGGCCGCCCCTTCGACGACCCCCGTGCTCGCAGCGAGGAACGTTCCGACGAGCGGACCGGGTACCAGCGCGCGGCCCAGCTCCTCGAACACGACGGTCGCATCGGCCAACCCGAGGCCGGTCCCCGACGGCTCGGGCAGCGTCAGGGCGAAGACGCCGGTCTCACCGAGCGCGGCCCAGTCGTCGGGGGCGATGGCCTGCTCGTGGCCCTCGCGGGCACGCAGGTGCTCGAGCGGCAACCGCCCCGCCAGCATGGCCCGGATGCCCTCCGCCAGCTCGCGCTGGTCGTCGCCCATCCGGAAGTCCATCAGCGCGCCCTCGGCAGGCCCAGGATCCGCTCGGCCACGATGTTGCGCTGCACCTGGGACGTGCCCGCCGCGATCGTCAGCGAGATCGACTTGAACCACGCGTGCAGCTGCTCTGCGTTGCCCAGCGCACCGCCGTCGGGACCGTCGAGGGGGTCCGCGCACAGGGCGGCGCGGTCCAGCACTTCCACCGCCAGGTCGCCGAGTGCCTGGGCGTGCTCGGAGAACGACAGCTTGAAGACCGAGCCACCGATGCCGGGGATCCCGGTCTGCGCCGCCTCCGACACGTTGCGTTTCGTCAGCGCCCACAGCGCGTCGAAGACGGCCACCAGGTGGCCGATCCGCCGGACCAGCCCTTCGTCGCCGAGGAGCCCCAGCCGGTCGGCGATGGTCCGCACCGCTCCGAGCAGGCGCACGCACTCCAGCAGCTCGCCGACGAACGCCGTGCCCCGCTCGAAAGAGAGCGTGACCATCGTCACGCGCCAGCCGTCGTTCTCCTCACCGACCCGGTTGGCCACCGGGACGCGCACGTCGTTCAAGAAAAGCTCGGCGAACTCGGTCGTCCCTTCGATCGTGCGCAGGGGCCGGATCTCGATACCCGGCGTGTCCATCGGCAGGATCAGCCAGCTGATGCCGCGGTTGCCGGCCTCGCCCGTGCGCACCAAGAGCTCGCAGTAGTCCGCGACCTCGGCGTGCGACGTCCAGATCTTCGAACCCGTCACGACGTAGTCCTCGCCGTCGCGCACGGCGCGGGTACGCAGGGAGGCGAGGTCGCTCCCGGCGTCGGGCTCGCTGAAGCCCTGGCACCAGACGTCCTCGCCGCGCAGGATCGCCGGCAGGTAGCGCTCCTTCTGTGCAGGCGTCCCCTCGGCGATGATCGTCGGGCCGGCGTGCAGCAGCCCCACGAAGCTGACGCCGACGTAAGGTGCGCCAGCCCGCTCGCACTCCTCTTTGAAGATCAGCTGCTCGACCGGCGACGCCCCCCGTCCCCCGCCCTCCGCGAGCCAGTCGACGCCGGCGTACCCCGCGTCGAACAGCAACCGCTGCCACCGCAGGTCGTAGGCCCGCCGGGCGGCCCAGTCGTCCTGGGGCGGTGGGGCGCCCACGCCGGGCAGCGTGGCGGCCAGCCACGCACGCAGTTCGGTGCGGAACGTCTGCTCGGCCGCGGTGTAGCGGAGGTCCATGTGGTGCGGCGGAGGCTCAGCCGGGCAACGAAGCCGCTCAGGCGACGAAGTCGAGGCCGAACAGTTTGATCGCGTTGCCCCGCACGATCTTCCGGCGCTGCGCGTCGGTGAGGTCCGCCATCTGCTCCTCGGCGATCTGGCGCGTCCGGGGCCACGTCGAGTCCGAGTGCGGGTAGTCCGACTCGTAGGTGATGTTGTCCTCGCCGATCTCGTCGACCGACTTCAGCCCGTGCGCGTCGTCGAAGAAGCAACCGAACACATGACCGGGGAAATAGCTGCTGGGCTTCTCCGGCACGATGTCGGCCACGCCGGCCCAGCCGCGGTTGTCCTCCCACACGCGGTCGGCCCGCTCCAGGATGTAGGGGATCCATCCGATCTGGCCCTCGGAGTACGCGACCTTCAGCTCGGGGAAGCGGACGAACACCCCGCTGAACAGGAAGTCCACCAGCGAGAACGTCGCATTGGTGTGCGTCAGGGTCGACCCCACGGCCGGAGGGGCGTCCGGCGAGGTCGACGGCATCTTCGACGACGACCCGATGTGCATGTTGACCACGGTCTGCGTCTCCGCGCAGGCCCGGAAGAACGGGTCCCAGTAGTGGTCGGGGTCGTGGACGCTCGGGAGACCCAGGAACGGCGGGATCTCGCTGAAGCACACCGCGCGCACGCCGCGCTCGGCGTTGCGCCGCACCTCGTCCGCCGCCAGTTCGGCGTCCCACAGCGGGATCAGGCACAACGGAATCAGTCGACCACCGGTGTCGGCGCACCATTCCTCGACCATCCAGTCGTTGTACGCCTTCACGCAGAGCAGGCCGAGCTCCTTGTCCTTGGCTTCCGTGAACGTCTGGCCGCAAAAACGAGGGAACGTCGGGAAGCACAACGCCGCCTCGATGTGGTTGGCGTCCATGTCGTCGAGCCGTGGCTTCACCTCGTAGGACCCCGGGCGCATCTCCTCGTACATGACGCCCCGCATGGTCACCTCTTCACG
>DATAYX010000369.1:0-4230 GCA_036272355.1 Acidimicrobiales bacterium | reverse complement strand
GGCGGGGTCGACGCGCCACCTCAGCAGAACCCAAAGAAAAGTGCCCACCGGTCAGGCTTCGAGGCACGACCGGTGGGCCGATCCGAGAAAGGAAACCCGAATCATGACCAGAATACCTCGTCGCCTCCTTCTGTGGGGCGGTGCGGCAGCGGTGGCTGCAGGCGGTTTCGCCTTCATGGCCGGCAACACCGTGGCCGCCAGCAGCGCCGGAGAAGGTGCGGGCGCTGTGACCGGTTATACCGTGAGTGGCATCACCTACACGGTGCCTGCGTCGGTCTCCGGTGCCAGTGGCGACTCGCCGTACTGCTACGGGAACACCCAAGGCAACCCGTTCAATTGCTACGTCCTGGCCGCCGAGTTCACCCTGACCTCGAACGCCACCGCAGCCCCGGCCAACGGCCAGCCCACCTCGGTAGTGGCGAGCCTCCTTGACGGGAACAACGTCCCAATAACCGGACAAACGAACATGCCGACCACTCCGAATTGCAAGATCGTCGGCTCCTGGAGCTCCAGTAGCAGCACAGCAGGGACCGGTACCTACGTGTGCACGTTCGGCCAGACGAGCGCGCCGTACCACCCGAAGGTCAGCGACGTGCAGCAGCTCAACGTCGAGGCCAACCAGTAGCAGCACCATCGTCGTGATGATGCCGAGATGCGGGACGGGCGGACATCGTCCGTCCCGCATCTCCGGCTCATTGCCGGGTACACCCGAGAGGAGATCCGAGAATGAGGGTACGTAGGTGGATCATCGTGGTCGTCTTTGCCGCGGTGATGGTGACCAGCTCCACCGCCTACCTGGCCAGCAACACGGTTCCGGTCAGCAGTGCGGGCCAGGGAGCCGGCTCGGTCCCCCAGACCACCCCAGACACGTCGATACCCAACTTCACTGCCCCGTGAGCGTCCCCGAGCAACTCTGCATCAGCATGAACGCCGTTGTCCCCAGCACACCGACGTCCGTCCGAGAAACCGACACCTACCGACTGCCGGGCCTGCCCGAAACCGCTCCGGTTGAGCGGCCCGGACGACGCTCCTGGGCGCTGGCCAGGAGGGGCCCGATTCTCGGCGTCCTGCTCTGCCTGGCCGTGGTGGCGGCCGGGTTGCTTCCCCCGCAGCTCGGAGGGGCGACCTCCTACGTCATCACCCGCGGCGTGAGCATGCTGCCGCACTTCCACGCCGGTGACCTCGTCGTCCTCCGCGGAGAGCCCGCGTACCACGTCGGCGAGGTCGCCGCCTATCACAACGGCCAGCTGGGCGTCGTCGTGATGCACAGGATCTACGCCATCCATGGCGACCACTACGAGTTCAAGGGCGACAACAACAACTTCGTCGACACCTACCAGCCGACCCAGAGCCAGATCCTGGGCTCCGAGTGGATCCATCTCCCCGCCGCGGGCGCATGGCTCGACAAGCTCCGCGTGCCCGCCGTTGCCGCCGCGCTCCTGGCGGGGTTGTGGCTCTACACGTTCTCGTCCCGTTCGACCTCACGACGCCACCGAAGGAGACGCCGCCATGGCCGCTAAGCACATATCGTCCAAAGGGACCGCTGCCGGGCCCGGTCCCCGGATCGACGCCCTGCTGGGGGTCGGCGCCCTGGCGCTCTGCGCCGTAGTGGTGGCGGGGTTCGCCTGGACCAGTCCCACGCGAGCCGCAAAGGTCCTGTCCTACGAGCAGACCGGCACCCTGTCCTACTCTGCTCCTACTGGCGCCGACTCCCTGTACGGGGCCGCCGGCGTCACCAGCGGGCAGCCGGTGTACTCGAACGTCGTACAAAGCCTGGCGCTTTCCTACAACTACGCCGCCCGATCTTCTGCCGACCTCCGTCTCACCGGGAGCGAGCACCTGGTGGCGACGGTGAGCGACGGGCTCGGAGCGACACGCTCCATCGCCGTGCAGTCGCGGGTGAGCCGCTTCTCGGGCGCTTCGACGGTGGCGATGGGCACCCTCAGGATGGGAGAGCTCGCCTCGGCGACGGCCAGCTTGGCCCAGAGCGCTGGTTCCCGGGCTCCTCAGAGTTACCGCGTGTCCGTGACGCCGAGCATCTCGGCTCACGGGCTTATCGACGGGCACGCGCTGGAGATGCGATTCGACGAGCCGGTGAACCTCGTCTACACGCCCGGCACGTCGTCAGGTCCCGCCTCGCTCGCGCCTGCGGCCGCTGCGCAGGGCAGCCCCCCCAATGGGCCCACGACTCTCGTCAGCTCCGCCGGAGGGTCGGTGCGGATCCCGGGGGGCGAGGCGGCCATGCTCCCTCTCGGGCTTCCTGTACTGGCCGGCCGGGTCGGTTCCATTCTCGTTGTGCTGGTGGCCGGATCGCTAGCAATGCTCATGGGACGGCGGCTCCTCGCCGACGCCACGTCGGACGACGAGCGGGTGCGGATCGCCACCCGGTACGCCTCCTCACTCGTCGAGGTGGCCGCTCTGCCCGGGCCGCCCGATCTTGTCGTCGTGGAGATGGCATCGTTCGAGGGGCTCCTCCAGGTTTCCAAGCGCCTGGAGTGCCCAATCCTGCACCGCAGGGAAAAGGGTGATGTCTACGCCGTCGTGGATAGCGGGACGATCTACCGCTACTCGCTGTCCACCTGGCCGGACTCGTCCCCCGAGGGCCCGAACGGTTCGGCGCCGCATCCAGAAAACGACCGCACCCTGCTTATGCCCATGATCAGCGTGCGATGAGAGGGCGGGGGGAACCGTGGCGCGATTGAGGTACCTCAATCCGGTGCTGGCGACGTGCGTGCTCGTGGCGTCGATCGTGACGGCTGTGGGCGTTGTGTTGCCGGCGTTCCTGGCTGCACCAGCCTCGGCCCTGGGCTCGTGCGACACATCGATTCCTGTCGTCGTGAGCTATACGGTCGGCGGGCAACCGGGATCCATGAAGGTCTCGTCGGTCGAGCTCACGGGCTTCCCGGTGAGCTGCGACGGCGCCACCGTCGTGTTGCAGCTGTGGGGGAACAGCGCTGGAGATCCGTCGGTACCGATGAGCGGCGACACACTGCTGTCGATGGCCGACTCCACGATCGACCCCTGCACGCAGGCGACATTGGCGACTCCACTGACGGTCACCGGCGGGAACATCGACCTGCCTCTCTGTCCGACCGGAGGGGCAGGAGGCGACGCCAGCGTCCACGACCTGACGCTCGTGGCATTGACCGTTAACGGTCTCTCTGTCCCCACCACGTTGGGGGGTTCTGATGGAAAGGCCGCCGATGCGGCCACGAGCGCCGCCCACAGCAAGAGCTCCGGGATCTTGGCGTTCACCGGAGCGAACATCGTGGCTGCCTTGGCCGCGGCCATCCTGTCATTGTTGGTCGGGCTCGTTCTGTTCGTCGTCAGCCGGCGCGCTGGACGAGTTCCATTGTCAGTCCGGATAGGCCATCGTCAGCACTGAACCCTTCGGCCGAGCATCGGGCGGCCTTGGCAGCGAAGCGATCTCGGGGCGAGGGGCAAAACTGTGAAACACAGAATCATGTTTTTTGACCTGTCCTTTTAGTCCCAAGGTGCCGCGATCGAGACCCGGGCGGCCCACGAAGTCCGGCAACGCGGGTCATAACATCAGCGCCGTGGCCGACACCATCTCCGAACTCGTGGCTGCCCGCGTCGGTGACGACCGTGTCGGCCTCGTCTTCGAGGGCCAGACCTGGGCCTGGGGTGACGTCGTCGAGGAGTCGCTGGCACGAGCGTCGCTCCTGCGACAATCCGGTCTCGCCGGCACGCACATCGGCGTCCTGCTCGACAACCTCCCGGAGTACTTCTTCCTGCTCTGCGCCGCCGCGCTGACCAAGTCGGTGGTCGTCGGCGCCAACGACACGCGCCGGGGCGAGGCGCTCGCGGGCGACCTACGCCATACCGACTGTGCCGTGATCCTGACGGACTCGTCCAAAGCCCACCTCTTGGCGGGTGTGGACGCCGGGGCACCGGTGCGGCTGGTCGACGACAGCCGGTGGGCGGAGGAGGTGGGCCAGCACCGGGGCGCAAGGGTTCCCGACGACGTGCCACGGGCCGAAACCCTCTTCCTCCTCGTCTTCACATCGGGCTCGACGGGTGCCCCGAAGGCCGTCCGGGTGTCCCAGGGGCGGGCCGTGCGGATGATGTCCGGGGCCGCCGCCGTCTACACGGACGCCGACATCTTGTATTGCACGATGCCGATGTTCCACCTGAACGCCCTCATGGGAAGTCTCTTCCCCGCCCTGAGTGCCGGGTCACGCGTCGTCCTCAAGCGCAGGTTCTCGGCAA
>DATAYX010000368.1:0-2275 GCA_036272355.1 Acidimicrobiales bacterium | reverse complement strand
GGCCGTGGTGTTCATTGAGCGCGGCACGCTGCCGAAGACGCCGAGCGGCAAGGTGCGGCGCAATCACCTGCGTACCCTCTGGAGTGAAGGAAAACTGGCGGAGTTGGTGTCGAGCTGACGCACCCGTCAGACGTCGTCGTCCCAAGAGGGCGGTGTTCAACTACTCGTGACCCAACGACTCGAACGGCACTGAGCCGATGCGTTGGTGACACGACCAGCGAGAAGCCTGTAGTCCGGACGCGCTTCCGAACTGATGACAGAGTTCTCGCAGGGCGACGCCGGCACGGAATGTGCAGACCCTCCCTCTAGACGCCACAGGCTTCCGTCGCCAGCCGGTGTGACCGCGCCTGCATCGGCCATTGGCGGAGCTGGCCAGTTGGGGACGCTGCGCCGACGACGACACAAGAGATGAGGTCATGCGGTTGACGGCTATCCGATATAACTTGCCGGGGGCGCGATCCCGGGTCTCGACCGACGAGGAGACATGTCTACCAACGACACACGAACCGATGTCATGTCACTGGAGGAGTTCAAGGCTTGGTTCGTGTCCGAGCTCGAATGGAGCCCCCCTGAGATCTCCGAGGATCAGAAGTTGGTAGAGGATCTCGGTATGGATTCTGTCGGTGCCGCCGACCTCATGGCCGCGATTGAAGATGCGGTGGGCGGGGACGTCATCCTGCCGATCGAGCTGCTGCTGCAGATCACTACTGTGCGCGACGCGTATCTCCAGTACTGCGCGCTCGCTCACCTGCCCCTCGAAGGGGCAGCACAGCGATGAGCGCACCGCAACCCGCGTCCGAGGGCCAACTCTCGCCGACTCTCCTAACCCGGCGTCTCCATCTCCGTATGCTCACTCAGGAGGACCACGCACCCCTCTATCGGCTCTCGAGTGATCCTGATGTGACCTTCCAGTGGCGATTTCGGGGCACTACGCCGAGCTACGACGACTTTCTCAAGCAGCTGTATCCCGGGGTGCTCTGCCAGTTCGTGGTCAGCCCTCATGGATCGCAAGAAGTGCTCGGACTCGTGGTGGCCTACAACGCCGACTTCCGTCATCGTTTTTGCCACGCCGCAGTCGTCATGCACCCGCGTCTGCACCGACGAGGCCTCGGGATCGAAGCCTTTATGGGTCTCGCCAGGTACGTCTATTACGGGTGGGACTTCCGCATGATCATCATGGAGACCGTCGGTATCGCGTACGAGAACTTCGCGTCGGGGGAGAAGGCGGGTTATTTCACCGTGGAAGGTCGGATTCGGGATCAGTTCTATTACGGGGGTCGCTACTGGGACGGCATCTCGGTTACCCACCGGCGCGATCAATTCGAAAAGGTCATGCAGGGCCCGGTGGGCCAGCTCTTGGCACCGGGCCGCCGGGTAAGGGTGCCCCCGCAGCCAGCGGCTCCACCCCGATAAGGACCGCCCGTCCGGGTCGGTCCCCGTCGGCGGCTACGAGGGGGTACCGCGCGCGAACTCGACCCACACGTCGACCCACTGCCGCCAGACCGGCGGTGGGTAGTCGTGGCCCATGCCCTCGATCTCGACGTAGCGGGCACCGGGGATGAGCTCCGCCGTGCGGCGCCCGCCACTCGGGTCGATGAGGGAGTCGCGGCTGCCGTGCAGCACCAGGACAGGCAGGTCCACCTTGGTGAGCTGTTCCGACCGGGAGCCGTCACGCCCGACGGCCTTCATCTGACGGACGATCCCGTCGGGGCAGAAGCAGCGGTCGAAGGCAGCCGCGGCACGGCGGCGGATGGCATCGTCGTCGAGCCACTCGGGCTTCGACCCGTAGGTGTGGAGCGCCTGGACCTGGCGCTCGATGTACGCCTCCCGCTCCGGGGGTTGTGGGGTCATGAGGAGGGTGAGCGCTTCCTCGGAACTCTCGCCGAACCCGGCCTCCCCCGTGCGCGACATGACCGACGTCACCGAGAGAAGACGGTCGGGATGGTCGATGGCCAGCCGCTGGACGATCATGCCGCCCATGGAGCACCCCATGACATGGGCCTTCTCCGCGCCGACGGCGTCGAGGACCGCAATGGCGTCGTCGGCCATGTCGGCCATCGAGTAGTCGACGTCGGGCAGCTTGGAGGAGAGACCGACGTCGCGGTTGTCGAAGCGGACGACCGCGTAGCCCTCGTCACAGAACATCTCGCACCACTCGGTCGCGTAGTTGATGCACTGGGACCCGAGGCCGTTGACCAAGAGCAGGGTCGGGCGCCCGGGGTCGCCGAAGAGCTCGTAGTGGATCTCGACCTCGCCGTTGCGCGCGACAGGCATG
>DATAYX010000367.1:0-3158 GCA_036272355.1 Acidimicrobiales bacterium | reverse complement strand
GTGCTGAGGCTGTTCGACAGGTTCGTCTGGTTGTTCTGGATGTCGGCCGCCACCGCCTGGAGGTTGTCGATGGTGCTGGTGATCGTGCTGTGGTTGTTGCCGATCAGGCCGGCCAGGTCCGTGGCCACCTGGGACAGGTTGCCGACCACCTCGTCGAGCAGCGAGTTCTTCGACGCCAGCGCCGACGACACCGTCTGCAGGTTCGTCACCAGGCTGCCGATGTCGCCCGAGCGCGAGGCGAGCGCGGTCAGCACCTGGTCGAGGTTGCCGATGATGGAGCCGACCTGGGTGTCGAGCGCCTGCACCGTGGTCGACACCGCGGCGCCGCTGTTGATGAGCTGGTTGACCTGGGCCGTGTCACCCTCGAGCGCCCCGGAGACGTTCTCGACGAACGCGTTGGCCTCGGTCGGGTTGATCGACGAGAGCAGCGGGCCGAGCGAGTTCAAGAACTTGTCGATGCTGGCGTCGGTCACGTCGTGGTTCATCGGGATGGTGGCGCCGTCGGCCAGGATCGCCCCCGACTTGCCCGGATAGAGCTCGATCTCCTTCTGTCCGATCACGTTGTGCCAGCGCATCCCGACGTCGGTCGAGCGCCGCAGCGTCACCGTGTTGTTGATGCTCATGGCGATGACGGCGTGACCGTGCTGGACGCCGATGCTGCTGACCTGGCCGACCGGCACGCCGGCGATGTTGACGGTGTCGCCGCCGGCGAGGCCCGTCACGTCGGACAACTCCGCGTTGACGGTATGGCGGCTGCTGAAGAGCGAGACGTTGCCGATCCGCACGGCGAGCCCGACGAGCAGCACGACGCAGACGAGCGCGAAGAGGGCGAACTTGAACGCCGAGCGGGGGAAGTGGCGCCAGAACCTCATTTCGACGGCCCCCCGACCAAGTTGTTGAGGATGCCGCCGAGCGTGGTCGGCTTGGAGGTGTCGGGCTGGCCGATGATGCCGTAGACCTGGTTGGCGGCCGCCGACCCGGCGCTGTTCGCCCCGGACGTCGGCGAGGTGCCGTTCGGCGGCGTGACCACCGAGGGGGTGGCCGAGTTGCCCTGCAGCGACGCGAACGAGGCGAGCTGGGACGAGCAGTTGAAGGCGGAGCCGGCGCCGGCGAGGGCCTGCTGCAGCGGCTCGAGGTACGACATGCCGCCCGTCGGCGGGGCGATGAGGTTGCAGATCAGGCTGTTGACGTCGTTGAAGAGGATGAACGTGTTGAAGTAGCCGTAGGTGCTGCCGTCGGGCAGCTTGTTCAGGCCCGAGGTGCCCTGGGCGATCTTCTGGAAGTAGTGGTACGCCCCGTTGATGACCTGCCCGATGTTGTCCTGCTGTGCGAGGAGGACACGCGACACATTGTCGCCCGACGTGAGGATCGTCACGATGTCGGGGTGGTAGGTCGCCAGCAGCGAGGCCAGGCGGTCGGAGAACGGCACGAGGGTGTTGATCAGTTTCTGGTAGTCGGCCTCCTCGGCGTTGAACCCGGGCAGGCCCGCATTGATCTGCGTGTTCAGGTTGTTCAGGTCGCCGGCCGCCGGCGCGACCGCGTTCGTGAACCTGGCGAAGGAGTCGAGCGCCAGGATCTGGGCGTTGAGCGTCCGGTCGAGGAGACCGGCGAGCTGCGTGCCCGCGTCGATGCCGGCGGCGATCTTGGGCCCCTCTCCCTGCGAGGCTTGGGCCAGCTCACCGAGCACGGTCGACAACTGGTTTGTGTCGATCTGCTTCAGCAGCGGGGTCGCCGCAGCAAAGAGGTCGCCCAGTTCGTCGCTGCTCTTGGCGTGCGCGAAGGTCGACCCGGGTGACAGGTACGGGCCGGCGTCGGAGTTGGCGTGAGGCGAGGAGATCGCCACCTGCTCGGCGCCGAACAGGTTGACGGGCTGGATCGTCGCCGTCGACGCCGCCGGCACCTTGAACGTGGGCTCGATCAGGACGCCCACCTGCGCCTGGTTCTGGTGCAGGGTGATGGTCGAGACCCGACCCACCTGGACCCCGCGGAAGACCACGGCCGACCCCGGGTGCAGGCCCTCGCCGGCCCGGGGGAACGTGCCGTTCAGCTTGTAGTCGCCCGCGAAGTCGCCGTTCGCCATCCGCACGAGCTCGACGGTCCCGAAGACGAGGCCGAAGAGGATGACCAGGCTGATGAGGACGTTGAGCAGCCGCCTCATCCGACCAACCTCGCAGTGGCGTTCACGCCTCCGAAGAGGATGAGCGACATGAAGAGGTTCACGACGACCACGAGGATGATCGAGAGCCGGATGGCACGGCCGGCCGCCACACCCACGCCCGCCGGACCGCCCGTGGCGTTGTAGCCGTAGTAGCAGTGCACGAACGTCACGAGGACGGCGAAGATCATGGCCTTGAGGAACGAGTAGAAGATGTCGAGCGGCGGCAGGTACAGCCGGAAGTAGTGGGTGTAGGTCCCCGCCGACAGGCCGAAGAAGCGGGTCACGACGAGCTCCGACGCCAGGTAGCTGGCGAAGAGGGCGGCGAGGTACAGCGGGATCATCGTGATGAGCGCGGCCCAGACCCGGGTGGCCACCAGGTACACGACGCTGTTGACGCCCATGACCTCGAGAGCGTCGATCTCGTCGCTGATGCGCATGGCACCGAGCTGCGCGGTGAAGCCGGCGCCGACCTGGGCGGCCAGGGCCACGCCCGCGACGAGCGGGGTGATCTCGCGGGTGTTGGCAAGCGCGGTGATAACGCCCGTGAAGGCCTCGGCCCCGATCTGCTGGAGCCCGTTGAAGCCCTCGAGGCCGACTTCGGTCCCGGTGAAGAACGCGATGGAGACGACGACGAAGAACATGCCGCCGCCCACGATGAGCGCGCCGGACCCGAGGGAGATGTCCGACATCAGGACGAGGATCTCCCTGGGGTAGCGGAGCGCCCGGGGCAGGGCCCGCAGCGTGCGTGCGTAGAACTTCATCTGCGCGTAGAAGTCGTCGAAGATGCCGAGGACCGAGTCGCCGAAACTCAGGGCGCGGGTCCCAACGGCCTTGCCGGCCGACGCGACCGCTGGCGTTTCGCGACGTGGTTCCTGCTGGGGGGGCTCCGGGCGGGCGGGGGTGTCGATCGCCATCAGATGCCCTTTTGCGGGATGAAGTTGAAGTAGAAGACGGTCAAGAGGAAGTTCACGAAGAACGAGAGGATGAACGTGACGACGAC